>JAITNA010000077.1 GCA_031290715.1 Eubacteriales Family XIII. Incertae Sedis bacterium
AGCGCTCCGATTGTCGCATCAGGATCATCGATACAGCCTTTCATGATAAAGATGCCGTTTCCAACAGGAGACGTAATGCCGCCGATTGAAATGAGATATACCAAAACAACGCCGAACCACATTGGATCATAGTTCAGACAGTCAACAATGATCGGGTAGAAGATTGGCATTGTGACAATTACAGCCTGGAAAAATATCGAAGCTGAGCAAGCCGCCACCCCTCAAATAACAGCCGAAAACCCGCCGTCCACGCCGATCGCCCATCCGTTGACATAGTCGGACGCCCTGCTCGCGAGGAATACCGCCGTACCCATGAGCTCACCGAACTCGCCCCATTTGCCGCCGGGGAGCTGCGCGCTCACACGGTCGACGATCTCCTGCGGGATGCCCGTGTTCACGTCGCTCTTGAAGAATCCGGGGCAAAGCGCGTTGCATTGCACCCCGTATTTGCCAAGCTCATTCGCGAAGTCGCGCGTGATCCCGATGATGCCGTGTTTGACGACGACATAGCCCGGGCAGCCCTGATCCGCCGTGAAAGAAAGCACGGAACCGATGTTGATGATCTTGCCGCCGCCTTGCTTCTTCATCACAAGGCCGACTTCCCGGCCGAGGTAGTATACGGCATTGAGGCCGATCTCCACCGTCCGCTGAAAGTAGTCGTCCGGATATTCCTCAAAGGGCGCGAAGAACCCCACGTTCGCATTGTTGACGAGAATGTCGATTCGCCCGAAAACCGCAAGGCACTTCTCGACGACGGCTTTCCGGTCAGCGGCGTTGGTCAGGTCGCCCCGCAAAAATTCGATGCGCCGCCCTTCCGCTTCGACCGCTTCCTTCACTTCGGAAACATCCTCCGTGAAATGCGGCACAAAAATGTCCGCACCGGCTTTCGCGTACGCGACACAGTAGGCCATGCCGAGATTTGTATTGCCGCCCGTAACGATAGCGGCCTTCCCTTTCAGGCTAAAAAAATCCATCGAGAAATCTTTGATACTCTGTTGCATATTATCATCCTCCTGTCTTTGACTATTGGGAACCTATTTTCCGAGGAGCCCCGCTGTTTGTTTCGCGATGCCCTCCGCGGAAATCCCATAAAAATCATATACTTCGTCGAGATGGCCGAGTACAAGGAATTCATCCGGCAGGCCGATTCTCTTGAACTTGCCGCCATAGCCCGTTTCCGCAAGGCGTTCCGCAACCGCGCTGCCGAGCCCGCCGTTGATGGAAGCCTCTTCGACGGTCACGATGGCTCCCGTAAGCTTTGCGCTCTTGTCGATCGCTTCGAGATCGAGCGGTTTGATCGTATGCATGTCGATCAGACGGGCGCTGATCCCCTTGTCTTTCAGGAGCTTGACAGCCATGAGCGACCAATAGAGGAACGAGCCGCACGAAATGATCGTGACATCCCCGCCCTCTGTGACCTCGATGGCCTTGCCGATCTCAAAAGCGTAGCCCGGATCCGCGTAGACATTCGGCGACCCGCCGCGGTCGATACGGATCACCATAGGGCCCTGATAATCCATCGACGCGCGAATGAACTTCTTGCATTGTTCGGCATCCGCCGGAACACAGATGGTCAGATTGGGAATGGCGCGGTAAAGCGCGAGGTCCGCAATCGTATTGTGCGTAGGCCCGCCGCCCGCCGTCACGCCCGAATGCGTACCGATGAGCCGGACGTTGACCTCATTATAAGCGATGTCCGTATGGATTTGATCCGCCGCCCGAAGCGAAAGGAAGGGGCCGAATACCTGCGAAAATACAGGAAGCCCCGTCGCGAGCGCAAGCCCGGCCGACGCGCCGACCTGATTGGGCTCCGCAATCCCGAAGTTGAAACAGCGTTCCGGATACTTCTTGACAAGCGCGCCCGCCGTCGTAGAGGGGGCGACATTGTCCGTATAGGTGAATACAAATTCCCGGCCCTCGTCCGCGAGTTCAAGCAGTACCTCGCCGTAAGCCTCTTTTGCGCTGCTGAGCATGGCGTCAAAATCAAATGTTGTCTGTGCAGGCATTATCTTACCCTCCTGTTCTTTTCGATGGAAACGAGTGCCTGATCAAGCTGCTCTTTGGCGATGCCGCCGCCGTGCCAGGTCGCGACATTCTCCATAAAATCAACGCCCTTGCCTTTGATGGTATTCGCGATGATCGCAATCGGCCGCCTGCGCGAAACCGGATCGGCCGGCGGGAGATTTTGCAGCGCTTCGCAGACGGCGTACATATCGTTGCCATCGATTGAAACGACATCCCAATTGAACGCCTTCAGCTTCTTGTCGAGCGGATCGATATTCATGACATCTTTCGTGTGCCCCGTCATCTGTAAGCCATTTTTATCAATAATTGCCACCAGATTGCCGAGCCTGTGATGGCCGGCCGCCATGAACGCTTCCCAGTTCGTACCCTCGTTCAGCTCGCCGTCGCCCACGAGGACAAAGGTGCGCCAGTTTTTCTTTTGCATGCGCGCGCCGAGCGCCAAACCCGTTGCAATGGGCAGGCCGTGCCCGAGCGAACCGGCGCTGACCTCAATCGCGTCAACCTTGAGCCGGTTGCTGTGCATCCCGAATTTGTACGTATCGAGCGTTTCAAAATGCTCAACCATATAATCCATCGTGTACATCCCCATATCCTGATAGATCGTGTAGAAGGTTTCGGAGCAATGCCCCTTTGACAGCACAAAACGGTCGCGTTCTTCCCACTTCGGATTGGCCGGATCATAGTTCAAATACTTGTAATAAAGGGCGACGGCGACATCGACGCAGGAAAGCTCCCCGCCCAAATGCCCCATACCGATACGGTAGATGAAATGGAGCAGGTCTTTGCGGATTTTCAACGCTTTCGCTTCAAGCTCCTTGACCGACTCAATGTCTACGTTGTATTGATACATACAAAACTCCTTTCGATTCAGCAGCTTCCAAACCAAACTGCGCATTCTTTCTTGAATCAGCGATTCCTTACACTTAAGATTATAGACGCGCGCGCGCTTTGAGCAATGCAAAATCCCGCCAAGAAATGCGCATTCATGTCCCTTTTCACCTTCTGCGCGCAATTTCGCGTTTCATATCGAAACTCGGGAAACAAGCAATTGTTTTACGCGGGCGGATACGTTACACTATCATCATGCCAAACAGAACGGAAAACAAACAGGCGATCTACCAGAAACAAATCACGCGGCTGCCGCTCGGCACCTACGATTTTGTGATTCAATATGCGGAAATGCTCAATGAAACGACGGCGGAGTTTCGGCATTCCCACCCATATATGGAGCTTTTTTATATCCAAAACGGAGATCTGACGATCCGCTACGACGACGAGGAAGTCTGTTTGACGACAGGCGACCTTATGATCGTGTCCGAGGATACGCCCCATCACGTACTCAACATCCCCGGCGAAAAAAAGGATTATTTCATTCTGATTTTTGAACTCAAACCGGTGAAAAGCAATCTGACGCGCAACGCGGCGGATTTTCGCGAAGCCCACGAAATGGAAGCCATCCTGAAAAAAATTCGAAAGGACAAGTATACCTACGTTTCGGCCGGTTGGGATGCCGGCGACATCCTCGAACAAATCAGCACGGAAACTTATGAGAAGAGATTTGGTTGGACGATGTACGCAAACATGCTCTACTACGGCTTTTTTATCCGCGCGCTGCGATACATCGTTTCCGAAGCGGACGAACCTACCCCATCGGATGATTCGCTGAATCTGGCAATTGAAGCGACAAAATACATTCACGCCCATTATTCGGAAAATATCTCGCTTGAAACCTTGGCGGCGTATCTGTATATCTCCCCGCGCCACGTCAACCGCATGTTCAAGAAGATGTTCGGTACGACCTTCGGCAAAACGCTTCGCACCCTGCGCCTGACCTACGCAAAAAATTTGCTTTCCGCAAGCGGCCATTCCGCGGACGATATCGCGGAGCGCGTCGGATTCAGTTCGGCACAGGCCATGCGAAAGATATTCAAAGAATACGAGGGAATGACCATCAGCCAATACAAAAACAAAATCCCCGCGCCGCCTCGATAGCGATCCATTCACCCTTCCGGCCGATGTATGAGGCATGATAGCCGGTATTTTCCAAGCTTTCACGCAGGCCGTCCTCCTGCGCGTCGAGGATGCCGGACAAGATGAGTACGCCGTCCGCCGCAAGCAATTCAGCAAAGCGCGGCAGCAATAGCTTCAGGATTCCGCTCGTCAGATTCGCTGTGATGATCCGATACGCCGCCTTTGTCCGAATCAGCCCGGCATCAAGGATATCGCCGTGTATCAGGTCGATCCGGTCCATCGCGTCATTTGCGCGGATGTTCCCAAGCGCCGAAGCCGCGGCGTCCTCATCGAGTTCCACCGCCGTCACATGGCCGGCACCGAGCTTTGCCGCCGCAATCGCCAAAATCCCGGAGCCCGTCCCTACATCGAG
>JAITNA010000080.1 GCA_031290715.1 Eubacteriales Family XIII. Incertae Sedis bacterium
TTGACTGGATACCGATGTTTCATATGGAGCCGCTGACTGCGGGGGATGTGGCGCTTCGCGTTGTTTTGGCTGTGGCGCTCGGCGGGGTGATCGGGCTTGAGCGCGGGGCGCGGAACCACCCGGCGGGGTTTCGTACGCATATTTTGGTTTGCGTGGGCGCTTGTCTGGCCATCCTGACAAACGAGTTTGTGTTTGACGCGGTCGGCGCAGCCGGAACGGACCCGACGCGTATCGGCGCGCAGGTGATTTCCGGCATTGGTTTTCTTGGCGTGGGGACGATTTTCATGTCCGGGCGCAACACGGTCAAGGGGCTGACGACGGCGGCCGGCCTGTGGGCTTCGGGCGCCATCGGGCTTGCCGTGGGCGTCGGATTTTACTTTGCGGCCGTGGTTTCCGCGGCTGTCGTGGTTCTCGTACTCGCGGTATTCCCGCCGATCGAAAATACGATCTACCGCACTTCGCGGCGCATGCGGCTGCATGCGGAAACGGATACCATCGAAGCGGAAAAGGCGCTCACCGCCTATATCAAGGACTCCGGCAACTGTATCAAATCCAAACACATCTCCACGATCTCCAATGTCGAGCATCGCGTGTCCTCTTACTTCACGATTCAGCTGAAGAGCGGGGCCTGTGCCGACACGTTCGTAGAGGAGCTCGCGGCGCTGCCCGGCGTGAAACTCGTGGAGGTACAATAACAATAATAATTACAGGATTAATTGCAGTATTAAGAATATCGTAAGATTTTTGATGAGTTTTTTGTAATTTTCATGCCGTATCATTCTGATGGTACGGTAATAGTGTGTTCGGTGATAGTGTGTGCAGGGAGCGGCGGGGATGACGGACAAAACGGCTACGATCTTGGTTGCGGATGACGACAGGGCGATTGCGGACGCGATCGAAATCTATCTTCGCGGAGAGGGCTATGAGGTCCTCAAGGCGTACGACGGGCTTGAAGCGCTTGCCGCCGCGCGCACGCAGGAGGTGCAGCTCATTATCATGGACGTGATGATGCCCGGCATGGACGGGCTTCGGGCCACGATGAAGATCCGCGAGGAGAAGGACATCCCGATCCTCATGCTGTCGGCCAAGTCTGAGGACATCGACAAGATCACGGGTCTGGGCATCGGCGCGGACGACTATGTGACGAAGCCGTTCTCCCCGCTGGAGCTCACGGCGCGCGTCAAGGCGATCCTCAGGCGCTGCCGCGCGGCGTCGGAGGGTACGAGGAAAAGCGGCCTGCACCGTTCCGGCGGCCTTGTGATCGACGACGAGGCCAAGAGCGTAACGGTGGACGGCGAGATGGCCGCGCTGACGCCGACGGAGCTCGGTATCCTGACCTTCCTCACGGCCAACGCCGGGCACGTCTTTTCGATCGAGCAGATTTACGAAGCGGTTTGGAACGAACAAGCCTACAATCCCGAAAACACGGTCGCCGTACACATCCGACGAATCAGGGAAAAGATCGAGATCGACCCCAAGAACCCCCGCTACCTGAAGGTGGTCTGGGGGATCGGCTACAAGGTGGAGAAATACGCCTGAAGCCGGGCCGGATCGAAACGGAAAGTATGGGAAGGTGATGATATGAAAACGAAAGCCGGCAATCGCTTTGGTGTGAAGTGTACGCTTTTTGCGCTCTGTGTGATTTTTATGGCGGGCGCGCTGTTCGGCGCGGTGCGGACGTCGAATCTGATTAATAATTATGATTTTTACCACGCACAGGACGGCATCTATGTTTCGGTGAATCCCGCCGACGCGCTTTCGGGAAAGGATTATCAGGAAACGGAAACGTTTTTGGCGGGCGTGCGAAACGATGTTGCGGGCTTACTCAGTTTGATTCGGAACAGCAAGAGCGCCGCCTATATCGAGTCCGGCGCGACCATCGAAAACTATTTGGACGCGATCATAAACGAGGCTTATAATGGGCTTGCTTCGGCCGTTCGGCAAGGGCAGCGCTATTATGATGCTTTTGATTATAGGAATCACTTGACCCGATTTTATACGGAGCCTTTTGAATCGAGCGACGCTTTCCTTGTGTTGCGCTCGGAATACGACAGGGAAACCGGCGAATACCGCGAAAGCGTGTTTCGCGACTACGGGGAGGCCGGCGTCCGGGAAGCGTTCGCCGAGCTTTACGCGGAGCAGATCGCGGAAGTGAAAAAGAATTTCATCGCGGATGAACTGGCATCCTATGAAAATACGCTTCAAACGTTGGATGAGCGCGGGCTGTCCTATTTTGTGACGGACGGGACGTATACGATCACAAATGTGTCCGCGCTGAAAGAGAAAAGGCGTTTTGCGGAAAGCGATTTTTCGGGCGCGGCGGCGTATTACAGTGTCCAAAACGGAGAATTTTTCAAGGCGAGCGGCACGATTGAGGGGGGTGTATACCCCGGGCTTCCGACGGCGGCTTCCGATTCCGGCTCATTCAAATCTTCCTTCGATGGTGCCGACGTATCCCCCATGAATAATGGGGAACTCGCGCCCGTTTCGTTCTTCTTAGCCTATCCCGAAAGCTATCTTCAGCGGGCCGACGCGAAGCTGTCGCAGATGCGCGCGGTCCTTTTGTACGCGGGCACGCCGAGCGCGGCGGCGGCCATTATCGCGTTCGTACTGTTCATTTTGCTGCTCGTATTCACGGGACGGCGGCGCGGAATCATTTCCGATCCCGAAAACGGCGGGCCGGACCCGCGCCTGTTCAAGGATAAAAACGGTGATTTCCGCCGGCTTTACCTCTGGGACAAGTGCCTGATGGAGGCGCAGGCCCTTCTCGTATTTTTCTGTTTATTGTTCGGTAGTTTGGCGCTGAAACAGTATCTGCAAGTAAGCGGCGATCTGTCCTACTATTATAGCTATTGGCCGAACGGGACGGCGGGCGCTGTTTTGTTCATCGTCGTCTGCGCGGCGCTTTCGGCGGGCGGGCTTTGGTGCATTCTCTCCATCGTGCGCAATCTGAAGGCGCGGACCTTCGCGCGCCGTTCCCTCATCGGTCTTGTGTTGATTGCAATCGGGCGGGGGATTGCTGTCGTCGCCGGGGGATTCAAGGCGGGATTTGACAAGCGCAACCCCTTGGCAAAGACGATCTTCCTTGTACTGGCGCTGTGGTTTGTCACGATGCTTTCCGCCCTCGTGACCGGCCTCGCGGCAAACTACCGCGGAGCCGAAGTTTTGGCGGGCGGCTTTGTTTTGCTCGTAATCCTCGCCATCGCGCTCTATTTCTCCGCGCTTTGGGCGCGGCGTTACGCGAAACTGCGCGCGGGCATTGAGGAGGTCAGCCGGGGAAATCTCAATTACCGCATCGACCTGCCCGAGGGCAGTACGGCGGAGTTTGATGTGATGTCGCGGTGCGTCAACGAGATCGGCACGGCCATAGAAACGGCGGTGGCGAACGAGCTGAAAAACCAACACCTCAAAACGGACCTCATCTCCAACGTGAGCCATGACCTGAAAACGCCGCTGACATCCATTATTACCTACACGGATTTGCTGAAAAAAGAGGGCCTTGACAGCCCCGGCGCGGCCGGATATTTAGACATTCTCGAGGAGAAGGGCCTGCGGCTCAGGAAGCTGACGGACGACCTTTTTGAAGCGGCGAAAGCGTCGAGCGGCGCCGTCCCCGTCCGAAAAGAACGGGTGGATCTGCTGTCGCTCGTGCGGCAGGAAATCGCGGAAACGGGCGAGGGCTTTGAAGCGAACGGGCTTGACGTCGTCGTGGACGCCGCGGACGAACATTATTATGTGAACGCGGACGGCAACCTGATGTGGCGCGTGATGGAAAACCTGTTCAATAATGTGCGGAAATACGCGCAGCCGAACACGCGCGTGTACATCGACCTTCGGTACGCGGGGACGCCCGGATTTCCCGCGGCGGGGGCCTATGCCGGGCGGGTCAGGCTCGAAATCAAGAATATATCGGCGGCGCGGCTCAACATGCCGGCCGACGAGCTGATGGAGCGGTTTCAGCGCGGCGACGAGAGCCGGACGACGGAGGGCAGCGGGCTTGGGCTCGCGATCGCGCGGGATTTGGTGCGGCTGCAGGAAGGGCGTTTTGAAATCGTGATCGACGGCGACCTGTTCAAGGCCGCCGTAGAATTGGAAACCTACCCCGGCGTGTGAATTTCCGTGAAGCGCTTATTTTTGTTATCTAAATTCAATGTGTAAGGTCTTACCTACGCCGTCCGCAATTTGCTGTAAAGTGGCGACGGTGGGACTGCAATTCCCGTTTTCAATCCGGCTAATGTTGGATTGCCGGATACCCGTCCGTTCCGACAATTCCCTCTGTGTCATATTCCGCTCCATGCGGGCGGTTATGATAGCCTTGACATATTCCCGCTCCGGGCTTTGGCGTTCCCATTCAGCCGCAAACTCCGGGTTCTCAAGTTGTTTTTGCAGATGTTTTTTGAAGTCATTCATGCCGTGTCTTCCTTTCGTAATCCGCTTTGTATTTCAAGGCGAGCTCCAATTCCTGTTTGGGCGTTTTTTTTGTTTTTTTCACAAAGCCGTTTGTCAGCACAATGGTATTCTTTACATAGAAGAAGTAGAATATCCTTGTGGTGTCGCCCGCAAACTTGATACGCAATTCAAACAGGCCATTGCTGATGGCTTTTGAATATGGCTCCCGCAGTGTGTTCCCATATTCAGCAAGTATTTCAAGACTGCCAAACGCCTTTACCCGCATTTTCGTGTCAAGGCCGTCAAGAAAAGTTTCAACCGGCTTTTCCCCGCTCGGCAGCATATAATATTCTAAATCAAACATTGGCAATCCTCTTTCACTGTACGTTAACATAGTATTCCTTTTTTGATATATTGTCAATATCTCTGACGAAAAATCCCTATTCCGCGGGGACGCAGCAGACCATTTGCGGGTCTATATCAAAGCGTATTTCATCGCCGACATTGAAACTATGGCGTATATTCACGACGAGCTTTATACGCTCGCCGGCGCAGGCTGTTTCGTAGACGGTTTCTATCCCCTGCGGTATGACGGAGAGGACGACGGCTTTCATGCGGCCTTGCCCGATTTCTACGGCGGCTTCGGGGCGAACGCACAGCAGCACGCCGCCGTCCTCTGCCGCGGAGTCGTCAATTTGAAATTCGCCGAGGGCACTGACAACGAGGGTGCCGCGCTTGCGGGCCGGTATGAAATTCTCCCAACCGAAAAATTCGGCGGCCGGCTTCGCGGCCGGTTTTGCGTAAAAATCCCGCGGCTTCGCGCACTGGACGATGCGGCCGTTTTGCATGAGGGCGATACGGTTTGCTACGCGGGCGGCTTCTTTTTGATCGTGCGTGACGTACAGCATCGTTGTGCCGAGTTTCCGATTCACTTCTTGGATGTGCGCTTCCAAGGTCAGTTTCAGGCCGGGGTCGAGGGCACTGAGCGGTTCGTCCAAAAGCAGCAGCTCCGGCTCTGTCATGAGGGCGCGGCCGAGGGATACGCGCTGCTCCTGCCCGCCGGAAAGCTCGGCGGCGCGTTTGCCGCCCAAACCTTCAAGCTGCATCAATTCTAGCATTTCGCCGGTTTTCTGCGCGAGCAGCTTCTTGCTCATGCTGCGATTGATACGCGGCGCGAAATTGATGTTTTCCGCGACGGTCATATTCCGAAACAGCAGGCTTTTCTGAAAGACCATGGCGATGGGCCGTTTCTCCGGCGTCAGGCCGTCCATTTCCTGCCCATTCAGCGCCACCCGGCCGCTGTCCTGCCGCTCCAATCCGGACACGACTTTCAGCGCCGTGGTCTTGCCGCAGCCGGAAGCGCCGAGTATCGCGAGGATTTCGCCTTCCTCCGCTGACAGATTCAGCCCCCGCAACGCCGGTTCCCCGGCGCCGCGATAGGTTTTCACGACATCCTTCAAATCGAGATAAGGCATCAAATGGCCCCTTTCCTTGCGCCGAGCCGCGGATCCGTCAGTGCCTTTGAAACCGCCATGAGGATGATGAGAATCGGCAGGATGTAGAGGATGATGGCGACAGCGACCATGGAATAGCTATTGTTGCCGACCGAGATCAACGGGAAGATAACGACCGGCAGCGTTTTGAAATGGGGGTCGCCGATCACATTGGTGAGCAGATACACCGACCATGAACCGATGAAGCAGAATACGGCGGCGACGATCACGCCGGAGCGCACCGCCGGCAGCGTTACGAAAAGCATCGTTTTCAACCGGCCTATGCCAAGGGTTCGCGCCTGATCTTCAAGGACGGTATCGTAATTTTCAAAAACAGCCGAGAGTAGCAGCGTCGTATACGGCAGATAAAAAACCAAATGCGCGGTCACAAGACCGGGGAAATTTGAATAGAGCAGCAATTTCATGAACACCGTCTGCATGCCGAAAACGATGGCGATCTGCGGTACGAAGGTTGGGACAAGCAGCAAAAACTCGATCAGGCGCTTGCCGCGGAAGTTTCGCGTCCCCAGATTTTTGGCTGCGAAAAAACTCAAAATCAGAGAAAGGAAGGCGACGAGCGCGGAAAGCGTCAAACTGTTCCGAAGCGCCGGCAGAATGCGCGTATCCGAAAGAAGCCGGGGCCAATAGCCGCCGTCAAACTCGGGAAGGATCGCCGGCCACCGCCAGAAGGACGAAAACGACCACATCAAAAGCGGTATCAAAGGCAGCAGTAATACAACGAAAGCGACTGTAATGATTATTATTCTATTCCTGCCACGCATCGTCATAGGCCGCGTTTCCTTGTGCCACCCGCCGCGGCTCTGCGGTAGGCGACGACGACCGCCATGAGCACGAGCCCCATGAGGACCATGATGGCAAAGGCTTCCGGGCGGTCGCGCATATCGGGGTCGGCATATTTGAGGTAAAGCATGACGGATAGGCTGCGCTCCTGCGCCGAGCCGAGGATCGCCGGCGCTTCATAGTCGCCGAAGGACGCGGCGAACACCAAAATCGAGGACACGGCGATGGCGGGGGCGACCGTCGGCAGGACCACGAAAAAGAAGCGCCGCCATTTGCCGACGCCCAAAGCGGCCGCTTGCTGCTCATATTCTATGGACGCGCCTTGAAGGACGCCAAGCATGGAAATGCAGATGTATGGGAAAAACTTCCATACAAATACGAGGATGAGGCCTTTCCCTTTCGCGTCATATACGAGCCACGGGAAGCCGCCCACGGATTCCGTGAAGCCCAAGGCGTGAGAAACGGCGGAGAGAAGCCCGGTCTGCGAGAGAAGAAAGACCATGATCATCGCCGCGGCCATGCGCGGGATGGACAGATTGTACTGGCTGATGAAGAGCGCGATTTTCTTGCCCGCAAAAGTTTCCCGTAAGGCCATCGCCAAGGCAGCCGCCAATACGATGGAGAGGAAAGTCGAAATCAGCGACACGCGCAGCGAGAACCACAGTGAATCCCAAAAGTAATAAGACCCGAGCACATCCGTGTAATTTTGCCGCCCGGCGAACAGGCCGTCCTCGTCCGAAAAACTGCCGCGAACGATGGCGGCGATCGGCCAGACATAAGCGACGGCCATCAAGACGATCAGCGGCAGAAACGATGCGAGGAGGGGGAATCGTTTTGTCAAGGTGAATCCGTCCATCCCGGCGAGGGGCCTTTTCGTACTTGCCAACCCGACTCCTCGAATATCCGCTTGATATCTTCGATGGTCCGTCCCCGGCCGCCTTTCTCCGTTTTTTTGTGCGTATCGCGCGGATTGCTCCCGACTTCCGACCACGAAAGATTGCTGCCGCTGTTTGCCATCAGCTCGGAATGCACGGAAGCGATGAGTTTTGTGCGATGGTCTGTCAGGCGATAGGCCGCGGCATAGAGCGCGTTCAGCGGCTGGCTCATCATGCCGAGCGCTTCGGTTTTTGTTCCGGGCACGGCGACTCTGCGCCCCACGCCGGAGGTGAGCGGCCGCGCGCCCATGCAGATTCCGGCCGATTCGGCGATTTCCGCCGCGCTGTGTTCCGGGCCGATCGGCTCAAGGCAGGTGGAAAGATGAAGGCTTGCCCGCCTTGCGTTTTCGATCGTGGCAAGGCGCGTTTCCGGCGGGATTCCCGTCGCCCGGCCCTCCCGAAGCCGGACCGCGTGATAAATGCCGTTGATGCCCGCTTTTTTCAAGCTGTGCGCCTGCTCCCGCGTCAAATCTCCGGTATTGGCCAAAAGCGGCATTTCTTTTCCGACCGCTTCGCGCACCCGTTCGCATAGGCTGAGATATTTTTCAAAATCATAGGCCGCGGTGGAGAGCAGGAGGATCAGGTTGGCGCCTTGCTCGGTGTAGATTTTCGCGTATTCAAGGATATCGCGCACGGGGGCCTCCCGTCTTTTCGCGTTTGGATTTTTGCTGTTGCACCGCGCAAAAGAACAAAATTCGCAATCCTTCGGGCAAGGGCCGGAATCCATGCCGATCTGCGCGTGAATCTCCGCGATGCCGTTTGCGAGTTCCATGGACTGTTTCAGCGCCGCCCACCGCATGGTAAAGGCATCCTCGGAGAAAGGGTCGACGCGGTACAGGAATACGCTTTCCTCGGGGGAGAGCGTCTCTCCCGCAAAGGACTTTTCTATGATCTCACGGATGTTCATCTATATATTACCTACCTCCCGGGCAAAAACGCTGTTTTTGTTTAGCGCTATTTAATTATATCGGTATCTCGATTGCAAAACAATTATAAATTGAAATATTTCGATATGTTTTTCGCTGTACATATTGAAAAATATGAATATGTGTGCTACGCTCTGCCTGACAACCGTTATGATCGCGAGGAAAGGACGGGTATTTCTATGAAACCGAATATGAGTATTGTGAACAGGCAAAGACTGCGGAAATGTTTTTGCGGATTGCTTGCGGCGCTGTTTGCGCTGAGTATGGCGTTTGCGCTTGGCGGCTGCACAGGCGGCGCGCCCGCGGGCAGCGCCGGGGGCGGCAGCTCGGTGCAGACCGACGCCGAAGCCGGCGCCGCGAAAACCGTCGATGCCGATCTTGCCGGCATGACATGGGATGAGGTGTTTGCGGAGGCCGAGGGCGATACCCTTACCTTTTGCGCGTGGGGTTCCGGCGGCGCCGATGCGATGGTGCAGCAGTACTGGGACTATATAGGGCAGCGGGCGCAGGATGAATACGGGATCACGATTGAATATGTCGAGGACACGGCAGAGGACGAGCAGCGGTTCACCGCCGATTATGAAAACGGCGCGGACGCCACGATCGACATGTTTTGGGGCGCTTCCGCGTCGATCACGGCGATGGGCGCGGCCGGCGCGCTGTGGGGCGACGACGGAGGGGGTTGGGCAAAGAAACTGCCCAATTCCGAAAACTTGGATTGGACCGCGGCGGATGTTCTGTACAACGGCGCCATGCCCACGGACGGCTATCAGTCGCAGTTTATGAAAGTGACGCCGGCGATGGTCTGCGCGGCCGACCGCTATGACGCGGCGCTTGCATGGGATGCGTCCCGCGAGGGGGAGGGCGGCAGGAC
>JAITNA010000107.1 GCA_031290715.1 Eubacteriales Family XIII. Incertae Sedis bacterium
TGTCCTTTCGGAATTCAATCTCTCGGTGGGGCAGGCCGGGCTGGCCACCGGCCTTTTTGTTTTCGGCGTGCTTTCTTCCCGATTTTTTTCGGCCGCGCTGATGAATCGGATCGGTTTCAAACGAATGCAAGTACTCGGCATCCTTACGGTCGTGATTGTTTCCTGCGGATATTTCTTCGTGCATCTTCCCGTTCTGCTTTTTCTCGTGCGGTTTTTCAATGGTTTCGGCTTCGGCGTGGTGTCAACGGCAAATACGACGGTGATCTCCTCGATCATCCCAAGAAACCGCAGCGGGGAGGGCATCGGGTATTTCACCATGTTTCAGATGCTGTGCATGGCTTTCGGCCCTTTTGCCGCGATATCTTTACTCAAAGGGTCCGATTTTCGGGCTGTGTTTGCTTTCTGTACGATTTTGCCGGCCATCGGCCTGGCGCTGCTTCCGTTCTTGAATTACGATCGGATTTCAAACAGCGCGGACAGTCTTCAAGGCGGCAGATCGGGCGGGAAAGCGATCGATCTGTTAGTCGAACGCCGGGTTCTTCCTGTCGTGGCGATGACCTTCCTGCTGATGGTTTTCTATATGGCGCTGCTCCCGTTCCTGCCGCTGTACGCGGCACATCTGGGTCTGTCCGCGGCGGCGGCTTATTTCTTCTTTGTTCAGGCGGGATTGCTGCTGGCCACAAGGCCGCTTGTCAGCAAGCTCTTTGACCGAAAGGGCGCCGCCGTCGTCATTCTTCCGGCCGTCGTCATTCTATCCTGCGGTTTTTTGATTCTCAGCAGGGCGCAAAACATGGGCATGCTCTTTCTTGCCGCCGGGCTGCTCGGCATGGGGGGCGGCGCGGTACAGAACGTCACGATGTCCACGGCGGTGAAGATCGTTCCGCGGGAGAGATTGAGTGTCGCGAACGCAACTTATTACATGGGTCTTGATACGACGGTCGCCGTCGCTCCGATTGTCGGCGGCGCGCTCATTCCGCTCGCGGGCTACAGCGGCATGTACGCAGTCGCGTGTATCGTGAGCTTGCTCGGAATCCCGGCGTATTATTTGCTGTTGCGGAAAAAGGCGGCGGTTCAGACATGAGTGAATTTTTGACATTGCTATGCGCGCGGAGTTTGGATATAATGGTTGGTACTGCGGAAAAGGCAAGACCGAAAGGAGTGAATCAATTTGGCGGTTGCGAAAGAGGTCGGCATCGACCTGGGTACAGCCAACGTACTGGTATATGTGAAAGGGAAAGGCATCGTGTTGAACGAGCCTTCTGTGGTGGCGCTCAACGAGGAAACCAATGAGATCGTCGCGGTTGGCACGGACGCTCAGAAGATGATCGGCCGGACGCCGGCGACCATTATCGCCGTCAGGCCGCTGAAAGACGGTGTCATTTCGGACTATGACGTCACGGAACGAATGTTGAAATATTTCATCCGCAAGAGCTGCGGTTCGCGTACTTTCTTCAAACCCAACATCATGATCTGCGTCCCAAGCGGCGTTACAGAGGTCGAAAAGCGGGCCGTTATCGAGGCGGCGACGGAGGCCGGCGGCAAGTCCGTTTTTCTCATGGAAGAGCCGGTTGCGGCGGCCATCGGCGCGGGGCTTGACATCTCGGGGCCGGACGGCAAGATGGTCATCGACATCGGCGGCGGCACATCAGACGTCGCGGTGATCTCGCTCGGGACGATCGTTACGAGCCAGTCCGTCAAGGTTGCGGGCGACAGCATGGACGACGCCATCGTCAAATACATGCGCAAGGATCACAAGCTTTTCATCGGGGAACGCATGGCGGAGCAGATGAAGATGGAGATCGGCACCGCTTTCCCGCGGGAAGAGTCCGTCACGTTCACCTGCAAGGGACGCGATTTGGTTTCGGGTTTGCCGAAGTCGATAGAGGTCACTTCGGAGGAGATGCTTTCCGCTCTCGACGAGCCGCTCACGACGATCTGCGAAGCGGTTCACAAGGTTTTGGAGAATACGCCGCCGGAGCTTGCGGCCGATATCTCGACCACGGGCATTGTCCTGACGGGCGGCGGCGCGCTGCTCAACGGGATGGATAAACGGATCAAACAGCGTACGGGGATAGACGTTTTCATCGCGGATGATCCCAAATCGTGCGTAGCGATCGGCACGGGCAAGGCGCTCAATTCGCTGGAAGCCATGGATACGGGTGCGGTCAACCGCCGGAATCCGTTGATATAAAAAAATATTACGTCTGTTGCACCTTTTTTTGTTTTATCGCCCTCTACTCTATGTATTGTGCCAAAATCTGCGGGCGGAACCCTTATGGCTGCCTTGAGTTTCGACGCAATATGGGAGCAAAACCCGGCATCCGGTGGTATACTGGAAAGATGGAAGAGAGTAAGTTGGTATTTGAAGAAGTCTACAGCGCGTATGCCCTCGAGATCAAGAGGTTCATTTTCACGAGTGCGCGGCGCGATGCGGAGTTGACAGAGGATATCTTTCAGAATACCTGGATGAACGCCTATCGCTATCTTTCCTCGGTGAAAGACGTGGGCGCGGTGCGCGCGTGGCTGTACTCAATCGCCCGAAATGAAGCCAAACGGTATTTTTACGAACACCGTACTTGGCTGTTCCCGGAAGGGATCACGGGGGAACAGAACGCGGGGGCCGAGCCGGAGGATGAGGTTGAATCCGCGTTTCCGGAAGCTTTGGCGAACGCGGATCTGTTGGAGCGTTTGCTGAGCGGGCTCGGCGACGCGGAACAGCAGCTCATCCTTTTGCACTATGGCTATGACATGAGCTTGAAAGATGTAGCGGAGCTGTACGGCGCCAACTACAATACGCTCAAGTCGTCCATGCGCAGAGCCGTCGGCAGACTGAGGCAACTGGCACAGGAGGAGATATGAAATGAAAGATATCCGCGAAGAAGAGCAAAAGAATACCATCCCGGAGAAGGAATTCAGCGACACGGTAAAGCGCGCGATGCGGGGGCCGGGCCTGTCTTTTTATCACGATATGAATACGGAAGTCCCGCCCGCCGAAATGTTTTCGGCCGGCCGGCCGGCGCAAACCGCGCGGCCGGCGTACAAGACGAAAAGACGCCGGTTTTACGCCGCGATTTCCGTGGCGGCCTGCGCGGTGATCGTATGCGGCCTTGTCCTTGCGAACGGCCCGCTTTCGCGGCACGGCGGCACGGCGCTGCTTGACTCGGGCGCGGACAAGGCAAGCGAGGTGGCAGCTGTCAACTGGTCCGCCGCGGACAAGGACTACGCCAACCTGTACGATGAACTCTCGGCGCTCATTGTTGACCGATGGACCGTCGGCGCCCTTGGCGGGCTCGATGGCGGCGTATTATACAATGAGGAAGAAAGCGCGGCGGACGTGTCGGGAGGTAGGGATCAGGATATGGCCGCGGCGCCGAACGCCGATTCCGACGAGGTGCCGAACGCCGATATCTCACAGGGCGGCACAGGCGATACCGATACCGATACGGCCGGCGCCCCGCAAAACGGGATGCCGGTCGAGGATGGCGATACTGCTGCCGATGAAGAGGACGAAGGCGAGGAATACTCCGATACGAACAATCAAGTCGCGGGGGTGCAGGAAGCGGATGTGATCAAGACAGACGGCGAATACATCTACGCGATCAACAGTCAAAATCTTGTTATCGCGCGCGCAAACAAGGGAAGGCCCGAGGTATTAGCCAAGATTCCTCAGGCGGCGGAGGAGGACGGGGGGCAGGTCTACTTTGAGATGTATGTAGAGGGGGATCGCCTGATCGCCATCCGGCATGGCTACGGCGCGGAAGCGCCCGCGGCGTCGCCCGGCTCGCCTTCTGCGCGCATCGCCTATCCGGGCGGCGTTTCCAAGACGGACACCACCGCGGATATCTATGACATCAGCGACCGGTCAAATCCGCGGCGTATCCACAGCCTGAGCCAGAGCGGAGCCTACACGGACAGCCGCATGACGGGCGGCATCCTCTACCTGATTTCAAGCTATTCGGAGATCGACTTTGCCGCGGCGGAGAAAAGCGACCCCGCGACCTATGTCCCGCTGTACGCGAGGGATGACGAACAGAGCATGGCGCAGCCCGGCGACATCATGCTGCCGCCGAATCCGGACTACGCTTCTTATACGAATATCAGCGGGATCGACGCGCTCTCTTCGGGTGACTTCATCTCCCGGAAATCCTTCTTTGGCAGCACAGACATCGTCTACGCAAGCACGGAAAACATCTACCTCACCTCTGTGAGGTATAACACGGAGAAAACGGGCGAAAACGAGAAATACAACCTTTTCGCATCGTGGACGGATACGACGCTCACGCGGGTTTCGTTGAGCGGCGGCGCGGTGGAGATCGTGGCGTCCGCGAAAGTGCCGGGCCTGATCAACGACCGGTTTTCACTCGACGAATACGGCGGCGTCCTGCGCGTCGTCACGACGGACAATCGCCAAACTTGGGCGGACTTCAAGATCCCGCCGACGACCTGGAACGAAGATACCTGGGCGGATATGCCGAGCGGGGAGTCCAAGACGTCAAACGGCCTTTACACGCTGGACGGCGGCCTGAACGTCCTCGGCCGCGTCACGGATCTTGCGCCCGGCGAGTCGGTCTATTCCTGCCGTTTCATGGGCGACATCGCCTATTTCGTCACCTTCCGCCAGACCGACCCGCTCTTCAGCGTGGATGTGAGCGATCCGGCCGCACCCAAGGTGATCGGCGCCTTAAAAATCCCCGGCTTCTCGGAATACCTGCATCCCTACGCGGACGGCCTGCTGTTCGGCCTTGGCAAGGACGCCGATGAAAACACCGGCAGGACAGGCAGCCTGAAGCTTTCCATGTTCAATAACAGCAATCCCGCCGACGTCAGTGAACAGCATAAGCTGCTGTTGGATGGCGTGTTCTATTCGTCCGCCGAGTACAACCACAAGGCGATCCTCGTGGACGCGCGCAAAAGCCTGATCGCTTTTCCGTCGGAGGACAGCTATTTGATCTACAGCTATGACGCGGCGTCCGGCTTCTCAAAGACCGCGCAAATCGACATCGACCGCGCGGCGTCTGACGATTACAACTATATCGAAATCAGAGGGCTTTTCATCGAGGATGTGTTCTACGTCGTTTCGCCGAACAGCATCAAGGCCTACGACATGGCGAACGGATTCAGCGCCATCGGCAGCGTCATATTTAATGAGGGGGCGCATAGCGTATACCAATACGACTACGGCATCGTCACGCCCTTCGCCGTAGAGGTCATCGAGTAAAACAGAAAGACCCGGAAAGGCGAACGAAAAGGAGTACGAAGAAAAACTTGAAATCGGGTTTCCCATACCTTATGATAAGGTATAAGAAACCCTATGGGCTGCCGGCGCAATGGCGCGTCCGGCGGGCGCCCGGGCAATAGGGCTTGGAGGCTGTGCGATGCGTTATGAAGAATACATCAAAAATTTTGCGGACGTCTTTACGGAAACTGCCGTGATCGACCCCGAGGACTTCCCGACCATGCCGCTCTACGCGGATCAGGCGGCGACCTTTATCAGCGAAAGGCTCAAAATCTATGGCAAGGACCCGCTGCTCACGGGGACGATGATCAGCAACTATGTCAAACACGACATGCTCCCCTCGCCGCGCGGCAGGAAGTATGACCGCGACCAGCTCATCATGATGGAGCTCATCCTCTGTCTGAAAATGACGTTTCGTATGACGGACATCGAAGCGATTATGCGGCCCCTCGTGGACAACTTCGATTCCAAACTCGACGACAAGATCGACTTTTTCGGCCTATACAAAAATCTTGTGCCGGACTTCAAGGCGCAGCGCAGGCAGGTCGCGGATGGCATTATCGAGGATATGGAAAGTATCAAAGAGCGGCTCCGCGAGCTCGATCCGGACGACGACGACGCGATGGAGATCTTCCTTGTGCTGATGTCGATCGCTATGAAAGTAGACACGGCGATGTACATGGGCAAGCGCCTGCTGCGCACTTATTATGAAACGCGCGCGAAAAACACGAAGAATGCGAAGAGGAAATAATGGAGTTTATTCGGGCTTGCGGTATACGGAGGGCTTCACGTAGGTGAAACGGTGGCTCAGTGTCGCCAGCGATTCGCTGTGGCCGATGAAGAGGTAGCCGCCGGGAACTAAGGCATTGAAAAACTTGTCAATGAGTTTCGTCTTTGTTTCCGCGTCAAAATAGATCATTACATTACGGCAAAAAACCGTTTGAAAAGGCTTGCTGAAGTGAAACGGGTCCAGCAGGTTGATCTTGCGGAACGCTACATTCTTGCGCAGCCCCGGCGTGACGCGGTAGTTGCCCTCCGCTGTTTCCGTGAAGTATTTGAGCTTCCGGCCGTCGGATACGGAAGAGAGGTTTTCCGCGGAATACAGACCGTTTGAAGCGGTTTTCAGCGCCTGCTCGGAGATATCCGAAGCGAGGACGACGGAATCCCACCCGTAAGCGGACGCTTGGGTTTCAAGGTATTCGAGGATGTAGATCGACAGCGCGTAAGGCTCCTCGCCCGTCGCGCAGCCCGCGCACCAAACGCGCATATCCTTGTCGCCCGATCGCGCGATCCAAGGCAGAACCACCCCGGAGAAAAAGTCGAAATGGTCGCTTTCGCGCATGAAAAACGTGTGGTTTGTGGTCAGCCGGTTGATCAGGCTCGTCATCTCCTGCTGCGTAGGGTCCCGCTTCGCAAACTCGAAATAATCCCCGTAGGACGCGAAGCCCCGCGACATGACATAGCAGCCCAGACGCCCCTCGATCAGCGAACTCTTCGCCGCCAGATTGACGCCGTAATGCTCCTTGATATAGCCCGAAATGTCGGCGAGTTCTTTTTCGCTGAGCGTGATCATTCGACGAGTTCCTGCACATTGATGATCAGGCTGATGCTGCCGTTTCCCATGATCGTGCAGCCGGATATGCCGGAGGTCTTGATGTTGAACCGCTTCAGAAACCGCGGCAGAGGCTTGACGACCACTTGGAATTTGCCGATGAGCTCGTCGGCCAGCATGCAAACGCTCTTGTCCCCCGCGTCCGCGAGAACGAGAATCCCCGCTTCGAGGTCCTTGATCGCCTCCTGTTTGCCAAACACCTCATACAGACGGACGATCGGATAGGCCATGCCGCGCAGCATAATCATCTCGTTGCCGAGCGGGTCCGTGATGAGCTGCCCCGCGCTCGCCTTGAACGACTCCTTGATGTTGTTGATCGGGATCGAATAAATATCGTTCCCGACGCTGATCTCCATGCAGGAAATGATGGCGAGCGTGAGCGGAATCTTGAGAATAATGTGCGTCCCCTGCCCGAGTTTGCTTTCAATAATAACAGTCCCGCCGATCTTTTCGATATTGCTTTTCACAACGTCCATGCCGACGCCCCTGCCCGAGTACTCCGTCACATTTTCCTTCGTTGAGAACCCCGGTGCCATCAGCAAATTGTAGATTTCCTTGTCCGAATATTCGCTCTCGGGTTTGCGCAGCAGCCCTTTTGCGCGGGCCTTGTCGAGGATGACATTCTTGTCGAGGCCTTTCCCGTCGTCGCTGACGGAAATAATGACATCCCCGCCGCTGTTTTGCGCGGAGAGTACGATATGCCCGACAGGATTCTTGCCCGCTTCGCCCCGCTCGGCCGAAAGCTCAATGGCATGATCCATCGCGTTGCGCACCAGATGCATAATGGGGTCCGTGAGCGCGTCGAGAATCGTCTTGTCAACCTCGGTGGTTTCGCCGACGAGGACGAGCTCCGCTTCCTTGCCAAGGCTCTTGCTCATGTCCCGGACGATACGGCGCATCCGCTGAAAGACCATCGAAACGGGCAGCATGCGGATGGACATGACCGTGTCCTGAAGCTCGTTCGTCAATTTGTCGAGCTGCTTGGCCGCCTTGCGGAAACCCGAGAGTTCAAGCCCGTCGAGATCGGGGTTTTCCGTTACGGTGGATTCATTGATCACAATCTCCCCGACGAGGTCGAGCAGGGCGTCGAGTTTTTTCAGATCGACGCTGATGAAACTCTGCTTGGACGCGAGGTCTGTAAGCCCCGGCGCCGCGGTGTCCCCGGGACCGGGCTTCGTCTGCGCCGCGGGCTTCTGTATGGGTGCCGATGGTACGGGCTGCGGCAGTGTAGGCTGCGTCGGCGCGGCTTGCGGCGCGGCTTGCGGCGCGGGCGCGGCGGAAACCGCGGGCGGCGGTGCGCTGACAGCCGGGGCGGCGACAAAAACGGGCCGCGGCGCCTGTGCCGGGGTCGGCGCGCTGATTGCGGCGGCGGGCGCGGATGTCTGTATGCGCGGTGCTCCCGGCGGCTGCGACTGTTGCGGCGGCACAATCACCGCGGGCGTCCGCGGCGCCCCCGGAATCTGCGGCGCTTGCGGCGGAGGAAGCGTCTGTTCCGGAGCCGGCGTCTGCGCGATCGGCTGCGGGCGCGGTTCGGGCTTTGCCGGCTCCGCGGCAGGAAAATCTCCATCTCCCGCGTCGTCGGGCAGTTTCCGCACAAAGGAAACCGTTTCGACAGACAGCGTACCTTTTGCGAGCGTTTCAATCTGTTCGCGGAAGAGCGTGGTGGTGAAGCCGATATACAGCCCGCGCTCGATGATTTGGTTGGCGGCGTCGGGATTGCTTTCCAAATTTCCGGGGATGGTGCGTCCGACCGTGCCTTTTTCGCTCAGTTTGTTGACGAGCATAAAGGCGCGGATGTTCTCCATTTTGGAGCCTTCATTAAAATGAATATGCAAAAAATATGTCGTGGGTTCGGCGAGTGTGCCGGCGCCCGGAGCCATGACCCGGGACGCGACCTTGCCGATATCCGCTTTGAGTTCGTTTGCGTGGCTTCCGACCGCCGCGGCTGCCGCGCCACTTTGCCCCGGCGCGATGCCGAGAATACGGCCGCCCTCGGGCGCCACCGGCATGTCCGCAGGATCAAAGGCCGATTCCGGCTCCGGCTCTTGCTCGGAAGCCGCGGACGCTTCCGGCTCAGGTTTCGGCTCCGGCGGTTCCGGGGCGGGGGCGTCCGGCTGCGGCGCGGGAGCTGCGGGCTTTTGCGCCGCGGGCTCCGGCTGTGAAAGGCCGACAGGCTCCGGCTGCCTTGGCGGGGCCGGCGGGGGCGCGGGCACACCGCCGAGCATACGGCCGAGATCCGGGGCCGCCGTTTCTTTCTTTTCCCCGCGCATATTTTCGGTCAGATTCAGCACGACGTCGGTCAGGGCGGCGACCTCCGTTTCGAGCGCCGTCCCCTCCTGAATCTTGGACACCTCGGTTTTCAAGAAATCTGAAACAGCGAGCACAATGTCGAAAAGGTCGTCAAAGTACGCGTCATTGAGCCCGGATTCCCGAATGACGGCAAAAAGATCCTCCGTCTTGTGGGACACCTCCGAGATGCCCGTATAGGCCATCATAGCGGAGCTTCCCTTGATCGTATGCATGATACGGAAGATTTCGTTGACGTTTTCCTGCGTGAGATCGCGTTCGGATTCCGCTTTCAAAAGGATGTCGTCAAGGGAGTCCAGCAATGAAGTGGATTCGTACAGATACAGTTCGAGCAGCGAGTCGTTATTGAATTCGTCCGACATAATGGAATGAAATCCCCTCTGCGTACTACTAAGCCGTTAACATAAATAACCCTAATAGCTATCATTATAATCACAAAACGGCATTTTGTAAAATGCTTTCGGTATTGCGAAATAGTAGCTGAAATAGTTGCCATTGCACAAACGTTTTCCGCGGGGTATAATTACTTAATTATTTATGTTTTAAATAGGAGCTGTACAAATGGCGCATGGTGTAGGGAGATTTTGAGATGCCAAGAATTATGATAGTCGACGACGCTGCTTTCATGCGGATGATGATCAAGGAGAATCTGAAGAAAGAGGGCTATTCCGATTTTGTCGAGGCAGGCAACGGCGAGGAAGCCGTGACGCTCTATACGGAAACGGCGCCGGATTTGATACTGCTCGATATTACAATGCCTGTGAAAGACGGCTTGACGGCCTTGCAGGAGATCAGGGAGGCCAACCCGGACGCAAAGGTCGTGATGTGCTCCGCGATGGGCCAGGAAAACATGGTGATCGAAGCGGTGAAGCTGGGGGCGCTCGATTTCATCGTCAAACCGTTCAAGCCCGAACGCTTGCTTCAAACCGTGAAAAACGTACTCGACTGAGAAAACAGGAGGTCAGATCATGGTCGAAGGAAAAGAAAAACCGGTCAATCTCGTCAAGCTGATTGCCGAAGATATGCTTCCTTCCGTAATGAGAAAGATGGATATTGCCGATACGGCGGAAAACAAGGAGGACATCCTTGCGCTGGCGCTCAATTCGCTTCCGACGAAGTATGTTACCTCGGGCGGCGGCAAGCTTTACGCGCAGTTGATCGAAAATTACAAGACACAGTATGAAACAGATGTGATCGCCGGTCTGACAAAGGCGGGCATGAAGGTCAAGAGCAAGCCGCGCGGCACGACCGGACCGGAGGGGAAGCAGTGATCAATTCTTACGGCGAACTGAGCGATACACATATTGACGTATTGCGCGAGATCGGCAACATCGGCGCCGGCAACGCGGCCACCTCGTTGTCCGTGCTGCTTGACGAGAGCGTCAACATCAGTATCCCCCGCGTCGTGATCGAGGACTACAACGGCGTGGTTCAGACGATCGGCGCGACCGAGGAGCTCGCCATCGCCATTCTCATCAATTTCTCGGGGGATGTGCGGGGCATGGTGCTCTTCCTGCTCGCGTTCGACGACGCGAAAGAGATCGCGCAAATGCTTGTGGGCGTGGAAGAGGGGGACGATATCGGGCTTTCCGAAATGAAGATTTCCGCCATCAAGGAGATCGGTAACATTCTCGGATCGGCTTATCTCGGCTCCATCGGTACGCTGACGGGGCTGACGTTCGATATCTCGGTCCCCTACGCGGCCATTGATATGGTAGGCGCACTGATGTCCGCCCCGATGGTGGAATTCAGCGTTGATAATACGAAGATTCTGTTTATTGAAGAATCGTTCAGCATGGAAACAAAGAGCTTGCGCAGTCATGTGATCCTCTTTGCGGACATTCCTTCGCTGAACAAGATTATGGAGAAATTGGGGCTTTGAATATGGACGGCACGATCCCGGTCGGTATTTCCGATTATAAAACGTCCCGCTCGCCGGATACCCTTGTGACGTATGCGCTGGGTTCCTGCGTCGGGATTTCGCTCTACGACCCGCGTACAAAGATCGGCGGGCTTTCCCATATCATGCTGCCGAGCAGCTTGATGAGAAACGGCAAACCGATCGATGACCGGATGAAATACGCGGATACGGCGATTGAGGACATGTTTCGGGAGATGCTCCTGCTCGGTGCCCGGCGCGACACCATCATGGCGAAGATCGCCGGCGGGGCTAACATGTTCCATTTCACGGAAAATTCCCTCGTGGATACGATCGGGGACCGCAACATCGACGCGGTACACGCGGAGCTGTCACGGCTGTGTATCCCCCTCGTCGGGGAGGATGTCGGGGAGAATTACGGGCGCACGGTGTATTTCAATCTGGGCGACGGGAAGCTCAAGGTGCAGTCGATCGGCAAAAATATGAACGAACTGTAAGGAAATAAAAGCGGACAAAATGCAAATTAAGAAAGCAAATAAGAAAATAAACAAACAAAGCAAACAAATTATTCAGCCGCGATACAGCAATAACGGAGGAGCGCTATGACGACGTTTTTGGACGAGGAAGAGTACGAAGAGGAAGATACCCAACGCGGGCGGTACTTGACATTCACATTAGAGGATAATGTCTATGGATTGCCCATCCGTTTTGTGACGGAGATCATCGGCATCCAGACGGCGACGCGCGTACCGGAAACGCCGGATTATGTAAAGGGCATTATCAACTTGAGGGGCCGGATCATCCCCTTGGTCGATGTCCGGCTCAAGTTCGGAAAGGAAGAGATTCCATACAACGAGCGTACGTGTATCATCGTGATCGACGTCAATTCCGTGCCTGTCGGGCTCATCGTGGATAAGGTCGACGATGTGCTGACGATCGAGGACGAACAGATCGCCTTGCCGCCGGAGGGGGGGAAGGTTGGTTTTGAGAACCGGTATATCGAAGGCATTGGTAAGATCGGGGATACGGTTCAGCTTCTGTTGGACGCGGAAAAACTGCTTCGCACCGAAGAGATGCAGCTCATCGAAAGTATTGCATCCTCTGAAAATTGACCAAAGTTAAAGTTATGGTGGTAGACGATTCCCTGCTGTTTCGGGAAATCGTCATCAAGGGCTTTGAAAACGACGACCGGATCGAGGTCGTCGGTTTTGCCGCCGACCCGTTTGAAGCCAAGGACAAGATTCCGCGCTTAGAGCCGGACGTCATTACGCTTGATATCGAGATGCCAAAGATGGACGGCGTCAAATTCCTGCGCCATCTGATGCCGCAATACCCCTTGCCCGTAATCGTCGTTTCGACGCTCACGGCCAGTGTGTTCGAGGCGCTTGACGCGGGCGCGCTGGACTTCATCGCCAAGCCGGACAATCCCGGCGGGGATTTGGCGATGTTTTTCCGGGAACTGCGCGCCAAGATTCTGGCGGCGTCGCAGGCAAAATTCGCGTACCGCCGCAGGGAGAACGCGAGTATCGAATTGGCGGCGGAGGGCGTCAAGGGCCCCCTCGATCCGGGAAAGGTCGTTGCGATCGGCGCGTCAACGGGCGGTACGGACGCGATCGGCAGCATTCTTACCAAGTTTTCCGCGAAGATGCCGGGGATCGTGATCGTTCAGCATATGCCCGCGGGTTTTACCTCGCTGTACGCGCGGCGGCTTGACAGCATTACGAACCTTCAGGTGAAAGAAGCAGAGGACGGCGACGATATTCTGCCGGGGCGCGTGCTCATCGCGCCGGGCGAT
The DNA here is from genome assembly GCA_031290715.1 of Eubacteriales Family XIII. Incertae Sedis bacterium. Lineage (GTDB taxonomy): Bacteria > Bacillota > Clostridia > Peptostreptococcales > Anaerovoracaceae > JAITNA01. Next base: position 12,830 of record JAITNA010000107.1, read on the forward strand.
TTCCATATGATTGTCGTACCCAAGGGGACGGGCTATGCGGTCAAATGCGCGCAAGTGCCGAAGGTCAACGGGCATCGGCCGTCTGTCGATGTGCTTTTTGATTCCGTCGCGGAAACCGTCGGGGGCAAAGCGCTCGGCATCATTTTGACGGGAATGGGGACGGACGGGGCCGAGGGGCTCGGAAAAATCAGAAGCTACGGCGGCTATACGATCGGCCAGGACGAACGCAGTTCCGTGGTCTACGGCATGCCGATGGCCGCCTACATCTCCGGCGCGGTCATGGTGCAGCTGCCGCTGTACCGGATTCCCGACGAAATCCTTCGGAAACTGTCGGAGTAGGGTTTAGCGGAAAGGTTCGGCGGAAAGCGGCGGGCAGGAAATATATATTGTGCTTATATTGTGCAAGTATTTATCCAAATGAATAAATACTTGCATTTTTTGCAAGCGTTTTGTATAATGGTTCATAAGCAGGACGCTTGTTCATGTATAGGAGAAACCCGCGATGGAGAAACTGATTGAGCGCAAAGCATATTTAGACCAACTGTCCATGTGGCGTGAAGAAAAAATGATAAAGGTTGTCGCCGGCGTTCGCCGCTCCGGGAAATCCACGCTGTTTGACCTGTATATCGAGAGATTGAAAACAAGCGGCGTGACGGATGAGCAAATTGTCCTTGTCAACTTAGAGGACGAGGATTTTTCAGAACTTCTGGAACACAAAAAACTGCATGAATATGTGAAAGCGCGGATTCTGAAAGACAGGTGGACGTATGTGTTCATCGACGAAATTCAGAATTGCAAGGACTATGAAAAAGCCGTTTCGAGCCTTTATCTCAAAAAAAACTTAGACATCTATATCACGGGTTCCAATGCTTATATGCTGTCCGGAGAGCTTGCCACCAAGCTCACCGCTCGTTACATTGAGATCAAAATGCTCCCTCTTTCCTTTGCAGAATATACGGAGGCTTCCTCATTGTCTGACAAGAGGGAACGCTTCGCCCGGTATATGAACATGGGTGCGTTTCCTTACGCCGCCCGTTTTGCGGACAATTCGCTCGCGCATAGTCAATACTTAGACGGCATATACAATACGGTTTTGGTCAAAGACATTATGACCCGCAAGGGGCTTACCGACATCACACTCGTCAAATCCGTCGTTCGTTTCTTGGCAAGCAACGCGGGCAGTCCTGTTTCCGCGAAAAAGATTGCCGACACGCTCACAAGCAATGGTCGTCCGACAAGCTCTGCGACGATTGACACCTATCTTGAAGCGCTTACGGACAGTTATCTGTTTTATAAAGTCGGCAGATATGACATCAAAGGGAAAATGCACCTCAAAACCGAGAGCAAGTATTATATCTGCGATACAGGATTGCGGAATATGATACTTGGCGTGACGAACAAGGACATCGGCCATCAAATTGAGAACATCGTATACCTTGAACTTTTGCGGCGCGGGTATGCCGTCAATATCGGCAAGGCCGGGCGCGGGACGGAAGTGGATTTTGTCGCGCGCACAGGCAAGCAAACAGAATATTATCAGGTTTCCGCTTCGGTCTTGGACGAGAACACTTTGGAACGCGAACTTGCCCCGCTCAAACAGATCAAAGACAATTATCCGAAATATCTTTTGACGCTTGATGATTTTGCGGGCGACCATGACGGTATCGAGCAAATCAATTTGATTGATTGGCTTTC
>JAITNA010000133.1 GCA_031290715.1 Eubacteriales Family XIII. Incertae Sedis bacterium
GAACCGGCTGTTTCCGCAGATTGCCGACGTTGAGATCAAGCTCGTACCCGCCCCCCACCGGATACGGCTCGATCTCAACATCGGCAATCTGCGGAAACAGCCGGTTCACGAGGATCGCGATGGCAAAACCCGCTACCGAGAGGGCCGACAGCAGGATATACCTGCTGCGGCTCCCGTTCTCGGTTTTCACTGTTTCCGCTGCGCCAAGCCGGGCCATTGCGAATTATTCCCCAAGGGCCAGATCGACCTTGTAAAAAGCCTTGGCGAGGAATTCTTCGGGATCGGTCTTCAGGTAGCCGATGTTGTACAATTCGGTCGCGAAATACTTCACGTCCTCTTCGACATGCGTTGCGCCCGACGCGTGGTCGCTCGCGGAGGGATACTCATAGCTCGCTACCAACTGCGCGGCAAGCTCGAGGTCTTCAATCGCGGAATACTTCCCGCCGGAAATAATCTCGACGGCTTCCTTCGGGTTGGCGGCGATCCATTCCTGCGCCTTGTGGTAGGCCCGGAGCAGCGCGGCGACCTTTTCCGGCTCAGCCTCGATCACCTTGTTGGAGGCATAGAGGAAGCAGCAGTATTTGCCCGCAAACGTCGGGTCGGTGGAAAGGTCGAACAGCACCTCAAATTCCGGATCGTCGCCGGAGGTGTAGACGGAGCCGAGCGGATCCCACAGCGCCGCCACGTCGACGTCGCCATTCCTAAGCGCTTCAATCTCGAGGTTGCCGTCCGAGAATACGCTGAACGTGATTTCGCCGTCTTCGGGTTTCGCCGAGATGCCGGCCTTTTCCACCCAGACGCTCGCGACCTGGTGCGGGGTGCCGCCGATTTCGTCCACGGCGACTTTCAGCCCTTTCAGGTCGGCAGCGGTCTTGATCGGCGAGCCTTTCGGCACGATGAACTTGATGCAGCCGTTGTGCAGGCCGTCGACGACGCTCACGTTCACGCCCTCTTCAATGGACGGGAAGAACTGGAAGTCCCCGTTGACGATGGGGATGTTGCCGTTGTTCAGGCCGATCTTTCTGGTTTCCGCGTCGGCGGAAATCAGCGTCACGTCAAAGCCTTCCTCCGCGAAGAAGCCTTGGTCGTAAGCGATGTAGATGGGGGCGCCGCAGAGCGCGCCGTCCTTGCCGGGGATGTCGATCTTGCCGTACTTGAATTCGCCGGCCGAAGCCGCTGCGTCTGAGCCGCCAGTCCCTTCGGCGGGCGCAGAGGAGGAGGATCCTGCGTCCGCCGGGGGGCTGCTGCCGCCTGATGTGCTCTTGGTGCAGGCGCCCATAACCAACGCCAGCGCCAAAATGCACGCGAGGATGAGGTATAGCTTTTTGAGGTATGGCTTTTTGTTTGCGTTTTGCTTCTTCATTTTCGTAATCTCCTTTTCTATGCTATGAAGCTCTATAGGAAACGCTGATCAACCTGAATTAATCAACGCTTTCTATACCGCGATTTTGAGGCCGGCGCTCGCCGCTTCAAAAGCCTGCTCCAGATCCGCGATCAGATCTTCCGGGTCTTCGAGGCCGAGCGACAGCCGTATGAGATTCAGCGGGATGTCCGCCAGATCTTTTTCGTGTTTTTCGAGCTCGCCGTGCGTATTGTTCGGCGAGTCGACGATCAGCGACCGTGCGTCGCCGATGTTCACGTGATAGTGGAACAGGCGCACCGCGTCGAGAAAGGCTTCGCGTTGTTTGTCCGATCCCCGAAAACCGAACGCGAGGATGCCGCCCGCCCCCTTCGGGAAGTCGCGTTCGGCCAGGGCTCGGTACGGGCTGCCCCCAAGCGACGGATAGCGTACCCACTCGACGTCATCCTTGCGCGCCTGAAGCCAGCCCGCAACTCGCGCGGCATTTGAAACCTGCTTGGACAGCCGTTCCGAAAGCGTCTCGAGCCCGATGAGCGCGAGGTAGGCGTCAAAGGGCCCGAGCGCCGCGCCGAAAAAGTTGAGGTAGACAAGGCGGATCCGCGCCGTGAACGGCGTCTCGGGGAACACCTGAAGAAATGTCCGGTGCTCATCCGTCACAGTGTCGCGCAGCGTGTAATACGCCTCGGCAAACTGCGGAAATTTTTCGCTTTTCCAATTGAACTTCCCGCTCTCGAGCACAAGCCCGGCGATGATGTTGCCATGCCCGCTCAGCCCTTTCGTCGCCGAGTAGACGACGATGTCCGCGCCGTGCTCAAACGGCCGGTACAGATAGGGCGTCGCGACCGTATTGTCGACGATGAGCGGGATGCCGTGCCGGTGCGCGACCTCCGCGATTTTGCCTATGTCGAGCAGGGCCGCGCTCGGGTTGCTGATGCTCTCGACGTAGATTGCCTTCGTGTCCGGGCGGATCTCCGCTTCGAGTTTTTCAGGCCGATGGATATTTTCCGCATAATCAAAATGAATCCCGAATTTCGGATACAGTTTCTTGAAGCTGTCGACGCTGCCGCCATAGAGGTAAGGCGATGTGAGTATCCTGCCGCCGCCCTCCGCCACATTGAGCAGCGCATAGCTGACGGCCGCCATGCCCGATCCAACCGCAATCGCCGCCGCCGCGCCGTCGAGCGCCGCGACGCGCTGTTCGAGCACGCTCACGGTCGGGTTGCCGATGCGCGTGTACAGATTGCCCGCCTCCTCAAAGCTGAAGAGTTTTTTCGCATACTCGACATCCTTGAAATCGTAGGCCGTCGTCTGGTATATGGGCGGCGAAACCGCGTAATTGTGATCCGCCGGATCGTAGCCGGCGTTCACCTTCTGTGTGTCAAATGCGTAGTTTGCTGTCATTTCTTCCTTATCCTTTCCTTTCTTTTCTATTATAGTTCGATGCAAAATACACAAAAACCGGAGATGAACTATCGCCAGTTCATCTCCGGTTGTCCGGTCAATCAAACGATATTGCTTTTCTTTATGTCTCCGGTTTGCCCGGTCAATTAAAGGGCGCTGCTTTATCTATACAGCCATAGCCCACACGACAAAACATATAACATATATATGTTTTGTATGTTATAATAATACCACAGTTAACATATATGTCAAGTGCTTTATTTGTAGTAGTTACTTTAGGTTCAATTCTGCGGAATGGGGCAGCGGATACCGCTTTGATGCGGAGTGACATACAAGGATGCAAAAGGGGACGGATAATATGTCTTGCCGCAGGAAGGCGAACGGGACAAATGAACCGTCCCCTTTTGTCGGGACGGATAACATGTCTTGCCGCAGGAAGGCAAACGGGACAAATGAACCGTCTGAAACCACTGAAAAACGCGATTGTTTTGCCCGGATGGCAAAAATGCATAATTTTGGAAACGGAATCCGGCATAGGTGCCTGTTCAACCTAAAATCCCAAGCGGTGTAACAATCAAGCAGAAATAAATATTGAAATACCAAGCGTTTTCGAGCAGAAAACGCTTGACTTCCGCCAATTGTCATTGTTATAATTATCATATAGTG
>JAITNA010000171.1 GCA_031290715.1 Eubacteriales Family XIII. Incertae Sedis bacterium
TTTGCGATTAAGAAGCAACACCAATGCAACCAAAGCGATAACGTCAAACGTTATGTTCAGTGTGACCATGCGCCGCTCCTCTCCGTTTCCGGAAGCACCCGCACACGGCAACCCCTCGGTCTATCTATTACCTCTATCCCCCCGCATTCGATGAGAAATAGGATTTGTTACTTCGCGCTTTCCGCAAGTAACAGTAAAAATATACCATATTATGATATTATTGTAAATTACTTTTTTTGGACAATTTTTTCGGAAGAATAATAAAGTTAGAAAAACGATAATGATGGCGCCATAACGACCCGAATGATCAAAAATACGCTGATGTGCAGCGGATAGAACACATAGAAAAACCACTTGCCGAACGCCCCCGGCCGCGGTTCGGGGCTGCGGCGGATGTCGCGGTGCAGGAGGATTAAAATCAAAGGTAAAAACTGCGCGGCGACGACCATCAGGTAGGCGCGGTTCTGCGGGTCCGCAAGAAACCAGGCCCAACCGGCGCCGCCCGCGGCAAATACGTCCGACAGCTCGTATACCGCGCGCACGATTACGACAAGGGCGAACAGCAAAGCCGTGAGCCCTTTCCGGCCGTGCGCAAAGCTGAAGGCGATGATGAAGGCCAACCCGTAGATCCCGTAGTCCGTGAAATACCCCACGATCAAACAAAAAGCTATGACGCCGATCTTGAGCGGAACGTTTCCGATCTCATGGATGGCGCGCAGGATGAGCACCCCGAACAGCATCGTGAAGATCACGTTCAGTTCCATGAAATTCTCCGCGTTCGGCGGCGCCCCTTTGAAATACCAAACATAGGGGACGTAGGAAATCAGCGCGAATACGAGCAGCCGCAACGTGTAGCGGTTTGGATTCCGCGTCCGGCTGTAGCCGGCGGCGGCCAAATAGAAGAAGATCGGCGCCGCAATGCGCCCGATCAAGTGGAAGAGATAGAACGGAAACTCATAATATTCCGCGTGGACATTCTGGCTGATATAAGGGAAATGGTCGATGACCATCGTGACCACAGCCCATATCTTCAATTGGTTTGTATTCAATCCATTCATATGCGCCGCCGCCATCACTCGCCGCCCGGCTTTTGCAACAGCGGGCGTCCGTCTTTCCCAAGGATGGCCTGCCGCGTAACGACCGGCGCCAGCGCTTCGCGGACCTGGCCGCTGTGCGCGCAAAAGGCGTCAAAGAATACGAGCGGATTGAGTACGGCGCCGCCGCCGGACAAAAGCGTGACCTCCGCGAGCATGCGCCCTTTCAAATCCTTGACCACGCGATAGTCAAGCATGGCGCCGCGGATATCGTTCTCCGTTACCTTGCCTGTTTTGTGCTTCTCCTTGCGCACCGTGATACTGCTTTGCGCAAAAAATGCCGCAAGCCGCGCGGGTGCATCGTCAATCCCCTCGCACATGATCTCATAACGCGCCGCATGCACATAAGACGCGAGTGATTTTGGATAACACACAGGCTTTTCGCAAAACCCGGTCACGCGAATGCCTTCCGGCAGCCGTTCGTTCAGCCGGCCGGCCGGCGTCTGCGTCCGCAAGGCCGCCGGGGCCGCGCTTTCCCGTCCCGCCTTTCCATTTTCCGGGCCGGGGCTTATGGCCGCGGTCTGTCCCGTTTCGATCTCCAAATACTCGCAGACCGAGTGAAAGCCGAGCGAAAGCGGCAGCGCGAAACTCATCTTCGGATGCGGGTTGAAGCCCGCAGAGTAGTCCGGCCGCAGCCCCGCCATGCGCAGTACGCGCAGAAACAGCCGCGCGAGGTCAAGGTGCGAGATGTAGATCAGACGGCCCGTTTTGGAAAATTCGATCAGGTACTTCACGCGCCGCCCCCGCTTTCCGCGCCCGCCGCCGCGCCGCTGCCGTATGCTTTTCCCGGCCCGATCAACTCCCATGGCAGCGGGCCGTCCGCGCGCGCGTACAAATCCTCCGCCGGCAGCCCGGCGTCCTCAAACGCTTTCAGCCACACGCCGTAGCGGAAATGCTCCCGCCAACTGTCAAATCCCGCACCCATCCGGGCGGCCTGCGCGATCACCGCGGCGGCGCGGCGGTCGCCTTTGGCCAAAAGCATTTCCACGCGGCTCATGCGCGTATCGTGATATTTGAAACTCGTCCCTTTCACGCGGCGAATCGCGTCTTTCAGGTACATGATCTTTTCCATCAATTCCGCTTCGCCGCCGCCGCGCGCCCGTTCTATCGGCGTGCCCGGTTTCGGGACGAAGTTTGAAACGCTGACGCTCAAATGGAAATTGTACTGCTCTCCCCTTTCACGGCCGAGCTGTTTCGCCTTGGTGACGGCAGCCCGCGCCAATTCCGCGATGCCGTCCAAATCCGCCATTGTTTCCGTCGGCAGCCCGATCATGAAATAGAATTTGAATTTTGTGAATCCGAGCGGCAGCGCGATCTCGAGCGCCCGCATGATGTCCTCTTCCGTGATACGTTTGTCGATGACGTCCCGCAAGCGCTGCGTACCCGCCTCGGGCGCGAAAGTCAGCGAACTATGTTTGTACTCCCCGATCCTTTTCAGCGTGTTCTCTTTCAAGGAATCGAGCCGTAACGAGGGCAAAGACAGGGCCACATCCCGAGCCGCGAGCTCATCCATGATGTCCGTGATCAGCTGTTCGACGCCCGGATAGTCGCCCGTCGAGAGCGACAGCAGCGTTACCTCATCGTAGCCCGTATGCGCAAGCTGTTCCCGGAGAAGCTCCTTGATCCTCTCGGGCGAACGCCGCCGGACCCCCTCGCAGGCATAGCTTGCCTGACAGAATCGGCACGACCGATAACATCCCCGCATAATTTCCACCACGGCGCGGTCATGGACGCTTTCGATGTGCGCGACCACAGGCCGAACGGGAAAAAACGCCTCATCCAGATTTGCGGCGGCAGCCCGGTTGATTTGATCCGGCGCTCCGTCCCATAGCTTCTCAAAGTGGGAGAATACCTCCTGCTCCGTTTCGCAGCCGGTGATCGGATCCGCGGACACGGTATAGACCGGCGCGTAAAACGAGGGTACGTAGACCCCGCGAATCACGGAGGCCTCGCGCAAAAAGCCCTCACGGATCGCAAGGCCGGCCTTGCGTTTATGATTCCATGAAATGTACAAGTCCGCGAGTTGTTCTAATACGCCCTCCCCGTCCCCGATGCAAAAGAGGTCGAAAAAGTCGGCCATCGGCTCCGGATTGGCGCCGCAGGGGCCGCCGCCGAGGATGAAAGGGTCGGATTCGCCGCGGTCCTTCGCGTACAGGGGGATCCGCGCCTGATCGAGCATGCGGCAGACATTCGTGCAGCACAGCTCGTACTGGAGCGTGAAGCCCACGATATCAAAGGTGTTCACGGGCCGGCGGGATTCGAGCGTGAAGAGCGGCAGCCCGGCCGCGGAAAGGCCGTCGGCCATATCCGCCGCGGGGGCGAAAGCGCGCTCGCAGAGTGAATCCGGCCGATTGTTCAGAAGCCCGTATATGATCTGAAATCCCGTGTAAGACATCCCGATCTCATACAGGTCGGGAAAAGCAAAACAGAAACGCAGCCCGGCGTCCGCCCAGACCTTGGCCGCCGCGTTGATTTCCCCGCCGATGTACCGGCCCGGCCGCTCCACGCGCCGCAGCAGCGGATCGATGTCGATACAGCCGCCCATCGCGATTTCGCGGATGGTTTTGCCGGTCAGCGTTTCAATCTGCGCGATGAGCCCGAGCGCAAGCCCCATGTTGCCGTGTACGCGGTCCGCCACTTCGCGGATGTTCGCGTAGCGCCGCAACAGTTCCTCCATGCGCGCTTCGTAGCCGACAAAAGCGTCCTCCTTGACCATGCGGTCCGCCAAGGAAACGACCTCCGCTTCAGAGATGTCCTCGACGCGCTGCGGGAATCCAAGCTTCATATGCCGCGCGACGATATCCGCGGCCGCGGCCCACGTTGCGGCGTCAGCGGGATATTCCCCGCCGAGCGCGCCGACGATACCCGCGCCGACAAGGTCGTGGTCCTTTCCGGCCCGCGCGATGTCGTGAAGGTAACCCGCCGCTCGCACGACGTCCATATCGAGGCGGCCCATCCCGGCCTTTATGAGCGCCGCCGCGAGATTCTCCGCGACTTCCCCCACCTTCATACAATGCCGTTTGACATGCTCCGGCGCGCCGTGCGCGTCTAAGATCGCGAGAAAATCAGCCCTCGTCATCAAAATACTCCATGTCGAAATCCCTGATGCGGATGGTGTCCCCCTCCCGAAGGCCGCGGCCTTTCAGACTCTCAATGACCTTGTTGTTCACCAAATACTTGTTCAGGTAGTTCAAAGACCCCGGATCGTTGAAATTCGTGGAATCAAAAATCTTCTCAAGCTGCTTGCCGGACAGCATGAAAGCGCCGTCCTCCGCTTGCGCGATCTGCACCATACGGTAGTCCGGGTCGTCCTCGACCCGCGTCACGCGCATCCATTGCGTCTGGTCGCTGTACAGCGGCGCCGCGCCGCCCGGCCGCTGATCCATCTCGCGTTCGATCTGCGCAAGCAATGCCGCCGCGCGGTTCATCAGTTCGCCGACCCCCTGCCGCGCCGCCGCGCTGATCTTGAAGTACTCGATGCCCTGCCCTTCCATATAATCGCGAAGCTCCCGGTAGGCTGCCGCCGCGCCGTCGTCCGCGTTTTCGCCGCCGCCCGCTTCTATGATATCCATCTTGTTGAAGGCCGCGATTTGCGGTTTCTCCATCAGCAGCGGCGAATACTCCGCCATCTCCTTTTGAACCGTCAGAAAATCCTGAAGCGGCGCCCTGCCCTCCGAGCCCGACGCGTCTATCACATGGATGAGCATCTTCGTCCGCTCGATATGCTTGAGGAAATCGTGCCCGAGCCCGACGCCCTCGGCCGCGCCCTCGATGAGCCCGGGTATGTCCGCTAACACAAAGGACGTGTTGGCAAGCTCCACGACCCCCAGATTGGGCGCGATCGTTGTGAAATGATAGTTTGCGATCTTCGGTTTTGCCCCCGTCGACGCGGAAAGGAGCGTGGATTTCCCGACATTCGGCAAGCCGATCAAGCCAATATCCGCGATGAGTTTGAGTTCGATAATTACCGTGCGTTCCTGTCCGGACGTCCCCGCTTCCGCAAAGTTCGGCGCCTGCCGCACGCTGTTCTTGAAACTGCTGTTGCCCTTGCCGCCCTTGCCGCCGAGGGCCGCCGCGAAGCGCGCGCCGTTTTCGGACAGATCCGCCATGAAAGCGCCCGTCGCCTCGTCGATAATCACACTGCCGACGGGCAGCTTGACGATCAGGTCCTCGCCGCCTTTCCCGTACTTGTGCGAAGCCATGCCATCCTGCCCCGGCCGCGCCTTGTACTTCCTCATATATCGCAGGTCCATCAGGGTATGCAGGCCGTGATCCGCGACAAAAATCACATCGCCGCCCTTCCCGCCGTTGCCCCCGTCAGGCCCGCCGTTCGGGACAAAGGGCTCCCGCCGGAACGAAACCGCCCCGTCGCCGCCCTTCCCGGATTTGATCATGATTTGCGCGCGATCGATAAACATACCTCATTATATCACAGATCGCCCTCTTTCGAATCTCCCTTTTCCGACGCCGCCGCGCGCCGTTTGCGGGCGAGAAATCCCCGGATCAACAGGAAAGCGCAGATGAGGATGATCAGGATGGCCGCTATCAGTATGAGTATGGGCGCGATGTTCCGGCCCGTATCCTGTGCGGGCGTATTGTCTTTCGGCGTTTCACCATCCGCGATATTTTCCGTACCGTCCGAGGAATCGCCCGAGGGCTCGGGCTCGGGCGCGAGCGCCACCGGTTCGTCCCCGATCTCTGTCTCTTCCTCCGCTGCCGGCGCGGCAGGAGCCCCGCCGCCGGCAGCCCCGGCCGCGGCGCCCGCACCGCCGCCCACACCGATGCCCGCACCTGCGGCCGCAGTCCCGCCCGCGGCCGGGGCCGCGGGAAGCACGGGCTCATAGACAGCCACGACCACATACAGCGGCGTCTGCCCCTCGACCAATGTCGTCGTATAGGCCAGTTCGGCCAAATAATACGCTGTTTCCGCAAGAACCTCCGTGCCGCGATAGATGATCGTCGCCCGGTATTCGGTCGGAAGCCCGTCGTCGTCCGCGGTCACATCGTAGCGTACCGCCGCCCGCGCAAGCTCCTCATTCGTAAACCCGTCAGCGGAAGCCGCGTTTGCCACCTGATACTCTTTCGTCAAGGGCAGCGCGTCCACATCGTTATTATCAAGGCCTTCAATCACCTCCTGCTTGTCTACGCGGCGTTCTGCGTACACCTCCACCGGCGTCAGCTGCGCGTCCGCAAGGCCCGGAAACGCCGCGATATCCTCCGCGGACACCGCGCCGTCAATGCGGAAGCGGTAAGTCCGCGTGCGCGGAAGCTCGCTTTCAAGCACAGGCGTCGTCAGGCTGATCAGGCGATATTCGATGCCGAGTTCAGTCAAAGAGCCCGGAATGTCCGGCTCTTCGCCCTCCGCGTAGTGGTACTCCATCGTGATATTCACGCTTTCCTCTTCGTCCCCCGCGGAAGGCGGATCCGTCTGTGCGGCAAAAGCCGGCGAACCGGGGCTCAGGACCATCACGCAGACAAACGCAAGCAGGAACATCCAATGAAATCCCTTTTTCATCGCTGATTTTTTTCCGGCTTTCCCGACCCGGTTTATGAGCGCGAGCAAGGCGGCCAAAGAGAAAGTGAACAAGAGCCAGAGCAGCGGTAAGGGCGTCCGGTCGCCGGTCGCGGCGACCGCGTTCCCGACGCTTTCATATTGCTGTTCGATTGCGTTCCCGCCCCTGCGGACCGTGTATTCCGTTTCCTCCGTGTTTTCGGTTGGGAAGGATTCTTCCGAGATGGTCCCCTCCGTCCCTTCGTCGTCAGACCCCGCCGTGAAGGTCACGACCTCCCTCGTCACGACCGCGTCCTGATCCCGGCTCTGCATTGTCCCCAGGGCGATCCCCGCGGCCGCGGACGATACGATATCCTCATTCGACATCGCGCGCACCGCCGAAACGAGATAAGAGGCGGGCTTCAGCCCCGTGACGGACGCAAGCTCCGCGCGATAGTCCGGACGCCCTTCCTTCGGACGCCAGTCGACGCCGTTCTCCGTGATGCCCGTTTCAAACGGCCGGACCTCGTCGCCGGAAAGTGCAGAAACCGCGGAAACCGCGGAAAGCAGATCGATTGCGCCCGCGTTGTCGGAATCGAGGATGATTTCCCCCGTCAATGGGTCCCGATGCTCCCCGTTAAGCGATATAGTCTCCGTATTCTTGCTCGTGAAACCCGGCTCTACCGCGTCGTACTGCAGCCGAACCGCCGTGACATATTCATCCGCGGCAAGGTTCAGGTCCGCCGTGTACAGGTGATAACGCTTCTCCGCGTCAGCCGGGCCTGTCTGCGGTACGCCGTTTTCATCGCGAATCGGCCACAGCGCGTAGCCCGTATTCGGAAAGACGCCGTCCGCGTTCAAATACGGCGTTTCGGCGGCCGTGGGCGCGTGCGGCGCATAGCCGGCGTATCGGCTGTCCGTCTTGTTCGTCTTGTACCAGACGTTGAACAGCCCGTCGACGTCGCCCCAGACGACCGGCGTCCAAAGCTCCTCCAGCCGCACCTGATTCAGACGCACATTCTCCAGCGGGTCGTCCACCGCAAACTCCGTGGAATCGACGTTCGATGTAGAACGAAAGTCGATATCATAACGATAACGCTCGCTTTCCGCGCCGACATTGCTGAAGTCTTCATGTCCCGGCAGGCTTTCGTAGGCCGCGCTCGTGCGCCGAATCGTGTCCTTGTCCACCTCGCAGCCGATAATGGGATCGATGGCGGCGACCCGATTCGTAACGGAAATATGGATATTCCCGTTCGCGGACGATGTGATATAGTCCTCCGCGCCGCTCGAAAGCAAGCTCTCAAACCCGTCCGACACGAGCGGCTCCCCGACAAGGCGGTATCCGTCCGCGGGATCCAGATGGATGGTAACGGAAGCGGGGCTGCCGTCCGCGTTCACCGGCGTGTCATAGCCCCCCGGCGCGGCAAGCTCCGTAATGATAATATCATCAAGCTTCGTGTAGGAACCCAGATCCGTGCTCGTGACCGCCCCTTCCGCGTTCGTCATCAGATTCTCGTTATGCTTCTTCTGCCCGTCGCGCGCGCCGCCGCCGCGGTCGATGATGGAAATATTGAACGAAGCGCCCGCCAAAGGCTCCCCGTTCTCGTCCTGCTTCACGACCGTGATCGCGTTCGCGTCGCCGGACGCGCCGCCGCCCATCGCGTGATTGTAGAGCAGCACATTGCTGTCGACCGCGCCGAATGAACCTGTTACCGTGACTTGGTTCTGAATCGCAGACTGGGACGGATCGTCCAAATGCGAATAATAAGTAAGAAGAACCTCTTTGCCGCTGACGGCTTCCTGCGAGAGGACGAGTTCAAATCCCTCCGCTGTCACCTCCGCTTTCTTGATGTCGGCCGCGGATACCGGCGTGAGGAAACCGGACAGAAGCGGCGCGTACGGGCCGAGCGCCGCGGCGGTATTCCCGGGCGTCATCGTCCCCCACCAGAGGAAGCCGACGACGAGCTCGCGCACGCTTTTGTGAATGACGGCCTCGCCCGGATGCGCGGCCTGCCATTCCGCCGTCCGTGCGGTCCATTCCTCATAGGAAGGGAGAAACTCCCCGTCCTCCGCATTGTAAAGATAATGGATGATTTCGTTGATCGTCGGGCTGTTTGAATAAGGAATGCCGTCCGCGTCATATCCCGCGATGTACTGTTGTATGTCTACCGCCACTTGGTGGAGCAATCGGTGCGCCTGCGCCCAATCGACATAATACATCTGAAAATAGGCGTATTTCGGATCGGCGATCCCGGACCCGCCGAATTTGCCCGTCAAAGGGTCGGGCGGCAGCAGCGGCCAGTCCTGCCAATCCGCGTAGAGAGGATTGGCGGCCGTATCGATCGGCGCGTACCGCGTATCTCCGGCGACATAGACCTTCCCCCAATATCTGTCATGCAGCGGTTCAACGCTTTGCCCCGGCGTGGCGAAGCGGTCTATTATCGTTACATCACCCGTGATATTCATCCGTTTGCCGTTGATGGACACCAACCATTCCGCAAGCCGTTTCTCACTGTCGTAGCCGCTGGTCGTTTTCTTGACATGATCCGGAATGTAAGCGCCCGTGCCGACGCCCGGATCGCCGCCCCCGCCCGGCGGGATGATATGCCCGGTCCCCTTTGTGACGCCGATGTCCCAAGTGAAATCGTCGCTGCCCTCCGAAGCGCTGATATTGAATGTCACATACCAGTTTCCGGAGATATTGTTCGCGTCGGAAAGCGCATCCGTATTGATCGTAAACCGGACGAGAAAATCCGTCCCCGCCGTCGTGATCGGCGTCGTTTCATCCGTGTTCATGACATCCGCATGCATGGTATCCGGATAGTCTGTCACGGACCCGTCCGCGTTTGTCACCGAGATGTTGAAATCGCCGGCGAGCAGCCTGTCGAATTTGACCGGAACGCTGAACGAGATGGGGATATCAAAAGAATCCCCCTGCTCCGCCGGGTGATTGATCGTCCAATTCGCATCAAGCCGGAATACGGCCGAGGGGTAAAACCAGTATCCATCGGGTACCGGCTCCGGGTCGGCGCCGGCCTCGGGATAGTAGGAAAATGCAACCGCATAGGCGCCGTCCGTACCGTCCATCAGGAGCTTCGCCGCCCCGAAACCGCCAAGCGGCAACGCCGCAAGCGGAATCAAAACAAGCGCCATTGAAACAGCAATCACCTTGAACAAAAACTGAAAACGAGGCATGCCTCCCCCTTTCTTCGGTGTTTCCCTCACCAAATCACGATAATATTACCGGACGCGCGCGTTTGTGACGGCGCAGACCTTTCCGCAAAACCCTACGCCCGCGCCATAAACAGGCAGGGCTTTCGGAGCGCCGTCGGCATACCGCTTGTCAAGGATTTGCTTGTACGCGGCTTTGGCGGCCCTGCGAAGGGCGGCGTCCTTTTTCGTTTGCTTGAACTCGAATATGACGCTCCGGCTCGGAAAGAGCGCCGTCACATCCCAACGCCCTTTCCCCGCTTCCCGGTTTGAAACAACATGGACGCCGGAAGCGGCGAGCAGGCCGAGTACAAAAACATGATATGTCTTTTCCGGCTCGACGCTGTCAAGATCGAAGTAGGACAGCTTTCCGTTGATGAGCTCCGCGAGCGCACCGCTGAAAGCCTCCGCGTCCCCGGTCAACTCGAACGTTTTCATCACAGCGCTCGGAACGGAATTGTAAATGTTGGCGACGATGAACTGCCGCCATACCGATTGCAATTCCAGATTGGGCAGATAGATTTGGTACTCCCCGTCATGTTCGGACGGGTCGTATGTCAGGTATCCGGATTGAAGGAGCAGCGAATAGAAAGCGTCGTCATTCCGGTAGCCGTCCATGTCGTCTACGGACAGCCGATCCTTGACGAGCGTGGTGAAACAGGCGCCGCCGAAGCCGCCGATGATGTCGGAAATATTTGCGAGGCGATCCGGCGTGAGCGCCGCTTTGATGCTGTCCATCATGCCGCTCTGCCCCCAATAATTTCCAAGATGTCCATCCGACAGATAGTTCATGACAGAATATGTGAAATACACCTTCTCTGCGCCGATCCGGTAGCCGTTGTACCAAGCACGGACATCCGCGAGTTCCTTTTCCGTGCAAACATCCGACACCTCATCCTCCGAAAAGCCGAAATCCGTGTCAAACGCGCTTTCGCTCAGCACACCGTATACTTTTATATTGTTGAGCTCCGAGAACATCGACTCCTGCGCGATGCGGTTCACACCGGTGAGGATGCCCTTCCCGAGGTGCGGGTTGCCCTTCAGCGCCGACGCGAGTACGAAGCGCGTGAACGTCCTGATCTCATCGAATTCGCCGCCGCCGAGCTTCGCGCCGTCCATGAAGAGTTTGTCGTACTCGTCGATGAGAAGCCACGGGCTGCCCGGATATTTCTCATCCAATACTTCAAGCGCATCCGCGAGCAGCCTGTCGTAATATTTGACAGGATCGGCAAAGTCCGCCATGGTATCCGCCGAAAGCGCATCTTCGTCAACATACCGGAGAAGCTGCTTCTTCACGGTTCTTCCAAATATCTCTTTGTAATTGTGCGTCTTGAAATCGCGAAAATCCAAACTGATAACAGGATGTTTGCCAAGCTCCGCAAACACAGGCCGGCTTTCAAGATACAGCCCGGAGAACAAGCCCGGAACGCTTCCGCCCGCGTCCTCAAGCGGATCGAGGAATACACGCAGCATGTCAAGATTGAGGCTCTTCCCCATGCGGCGCGGCCGCGTGAAAAGGAGTACCTGCGATTCGTTTGAAAATACATGCTCGATGAACGCGCTTTTGTCCACGTAGAGCAAATCGCGTTCGATGAAACGCCTGAACGCGCTTGAACCGAGATCTATTTTGTTCCTGTTGCCTCTAAACACGTACACAAGCCCTTTCCGGCAGCGCAAAAGCCCTCGATGACGTGATTGTAACATTTCGGCATGAAGAATACAATTACAAAACTTAAAAAAATAAAAGGCGGCCCATACAGAACCGCCTTTGAACCAAAAATCAGATTGCGATGCCGCGCTGTTCAGTTGTTCGGCATATACACGCTGACCTGCTTGCGCTTCTTGTCGTAACGCTCAAACTTTACGTTGCCGTCGATCTTGGCAAACAGCGTATCGTCGCCGCCGATGCCCACATTGTTGCCGGGATGGAATTTCGTCCCGCGCTGCCGCACCAAGATACTCCCGGCGCTCACATACTGCCCGTCGCCGCGTTTGACGCCGAGCCGTTTTGCCGCGCTCTCGCGCCCGTTCTTGGAACTGCCTACACCTTTTTTACTTGCCATTGTTCACACCTCCCTGTCTGTGTGGGTACTATGCTTTCGCCTGCTCGGCCTCCGCCAACAAGGCAAGCAATTCGTCTTTCGTCGCCTTCTTAAGGTATTCGACGCCCAATTCGTCCAATTTTGCCGTAATATCCGCTTTCTTGAGCGATGACGCAGCTTTTTCGGCCGTGCCCGCGACGGTATCTGCGGCTTCCTCTGTGTCCGTTTCATCTTCGCCGGCCGCTTCCGCGGTATCATCCCGCGTTTCACCGGTTTCTTCTTCCGCGTCGGCCTCGTCTTGCACATCCTCGTCGGCGGCGCTCTCTGCCGCCGGCGCTTCCGCTGTTTCGACAGCTTCCGCTTCTGTATCCGCTGTTTCAATCGCTTCCGCTTGCGTATCCGCCTCAGCTTCCGCCGCTATATCCGCGGCGTCTTCCGGCTCGGCTTTCTTCGGCCTTTCGCCGACCGTCTTGCCGTCAATCGTAAAGCTTTCGATCTCGATCTCCGTATACGGCTGACGATGTCCCTGTTTTTTGCGATAGTCCTTCTTCGATTTGAATTTGAAGATAATGACCTTCTCGCCCTTGCCGTTTCCCGTGACCGTCGCGTTGACCGCCGCGTCCAAATACGGCGTCCCCGTCCTCAGGCTTTCTCCGTCGCTGTAGGCGATCACATTCTCAAAACTAACCGCGTCCCCGGCGTCGCCCGCCAGTTTCTCAATCCGAATCACATCGCCGGGCAGAACCTTGTATTGCTTCCCGCCGGTCTCAAAAATTGCGTACATAAACTACCTCCACTTACCGGTCTCGCCATCAGGGTAAGCCCGAACCGTTTCCAAGCTTTTCAAAACCCCTACTGAGCGGCTCACAATCAAGAATAATACCACAAATACAAAGCGAATGTCAATCAATCAATCCAAGTATTAAGTATTTGTCAGTCGTGTCTATTCAGTGGTGCGGCAAAACCTTGTCATTCCCGCGAATGCGGGAATCCAGTGACATATTTATCTCCATTCCGCCGCGCAGCGGCGGCACAAATTCGTTATTAAAGCAGGCTGTCACGCCCGGCTTTTTGTGTTATCTTTTTATTGGGACAGCAGTGCACTACAGAGCACGGGAAGAGAAGTGGCAGTAAGCCAACAACTTAACTCCGCATATTTATATGTGCCGCCGCCTGTTCAAGCACAAATTAGTGGGACATAGAGCCCGTACACTTATGTTTGCAATAACAAACTCTGTTGTTTAGCTTGGGCGGCAAGGAGCGCTGCTGTCCCTATTTTTCAGAAGGAGGTGATTCATTGAAAATCATCCATCCAATCTGTTGCGGCGTTGATGTGCACAAGCGGACGATTGTCGCCACCATTGCCACTACGGACAAGAACAACATCACATCCTATTCCGTTAGAACTTTCTCTGCGCTGAATGCCGATCTCTATGCTTTTCGCGACTGGCTGCTTGAGAACAACTGCCTGCACGTCTGCATGGAATCGACCGGCAAGTACTGGATTCCGATCTTCAATATCCTCGAAGACCATATCCATGTCATCCTGACCCACCCGAAGTATGTCCGGGCAATCAAAGGCAAGAAGACGGACAAGAAAGACTCCAAGTGGATTGCCGGCCTGTTCAAGCACGATATGGCCAGATCCTCGTTCATCCCGCCCCGTGAAGTGCGCGCGCTCCGCGAGCTTGCCGGGTACCGCGCAAAGCTCGTCTATATGCGCTCGTCGGAGAAGAACCGCTATCAGAACTGCATGACCGTATCGAATATCGGCCTTGCAAATGTCCTCTCCGATTCGTTTGGGCAGACCTGTTCGGGAATCATGAAACAACTCCTTGCCTCAGAGGTCTTTGACGAGGGGGCATGCAAACCTCTCATCAAAAATTCGGCGAAAAAGAAGACCGAACTAATCTTGGAGTCCATTCGAGGCTGTTCCATCTCCCCCGACCGGCGGTTCAAGATGAATGCTGCAATGTCGCATATGGACTTTCTTAATGAAATGATTTTGAAAACAGAAGTCGAATTGTATGTCCGGCTTCAATCCCATTATCATCTTGTCGGGCACATTTCAGCGCTGCCGGGGATTTCACAACTTTCCGCTGCCCTCATTCTGTCCGAAATCGGCTTTGACATGAACGTGTTCGAATCCGCAAAGCACCTAACATCTTGGGCGGGGCTCACCCCTGCTAACAACGAGAGCGCCGGAAAGAAGAAATCAGTCCGAATCCCCAAGGCCGGGCAGTTCCTCAAGCCGCTGCTTGTGCAATGTGCGCTTGCCGCGGCAAAGGACAAGAAAAACCCATACTTTGCAATCAAGTATCAACGTATCAAAAAACGCAGAGGCCACAAGAAAGCGATTATTGCAATCGCGAGGATGATGCTTGTGTGCATCTGCCACATGCTTCAGACCGGGGAATGCTTCAATCCGTCCGATTACGAAGAATTCCAAAATCCGAACCCGAGGCGTGTTGTGCTCAACGAGGGCACGGCCATCGAATTCCTGCGCGAGCAGGGGTACGATATTTCCGCTTTGAAAAAAGCGATGTGATGTTATTCAGTTGTCAAGGTACACCTATGCCTGCGTAAAGTCGTAGGCTGACTTTTTTATG
>JAITNA010000190.1 GCA_031290715.1 Eubacteriales Family XIII. Incertae Sedis bacterium
AGAGATATTTTGCAATGGGCAGGTGTCCGGATATACCGGCGATCTTCGGACCTTGTTTGAACAGCAGAATCAAAGAATTTGCTATTATTTTCTTTTGGACAAAATCGTCGCGCGGCGGCCGATCGAAATCGGGCTCAACAAAGAAAATCACGCCGCGCTGACCGCGGGAACGTATGATGAGCGCACGTATATTGCCAACGGCGAAAGACCGGGGGCTTTCAAAAAACACGACTATGTCGTAGGGCTGTCGGAAGTCGGCTATCCGCCGCGGGATGTCGAAGCGGGTCTTGCCGAGTTGATTGACGAAATCCGATCCGCGAACTCGCGGGATATTTTGTCGGCCGCCGCGTATTTTCACGCAAAATTTGAATACATTCATCCGTTTGCGGACGGAAACGGACGCACGGGGCGAACGCTGCTCAATTATTATTTGCTCACACACAATCATCCGCCGGTTGTGATTTTTTCTGACGAAAAGACAAAATACAGCATCGCGTTGGAAGCGTATGACCAAACGGAAAGTATTGATCCGCTGAAAAAAGTGATTCGCGGCAGCTTGGTCAGAACATGGCAAGGGAAAATCGAGCGCACACAATAATGTCTGTATCTCTGCGGGCACTCTCTGCGGGCAAAAATATTTTTCATCGACAACTGCGGGTTTGAGGGTGTATTATTTAGATGTATTATTCAGACAGTTGCGGGATGATTTTTTTGGGGATTTGATATTGTTATCGAGGAGGAAATGATGAGTGATTTTGATCAAAACAAGCCGCCGTTCGACGGGGTACAGCCGCCGCCTTTTCCGGAGCCGCCGCCGTATGAACAGCCCGGGCCGCAGTATAGTCAACCCGGACAGCAACAGCAGTACGGACAACCCGGACAGCCCGGATATCAGCAGCAATACGGACAACCCGGACAGCAGCAGCAATACGGACAGCAGGATTATCAGCAGCAGTACGGGCAGCAGCAATACGGACAGCCCGGTTATCAGCAACAGTACGGGCAGCAGCAGTACGGACAGCCGGGTTATCAGCAACAATACGGACAGCAGGGTTATCAGCAGCAGTATTATGGGCAGCAATACGGGCAGCCGCCATACGGGTCGCCCGTGTACGGCGTTCGGCAAGTCGGCTTTGCGGAAGCCTACAAGAATTATTGGAAAAACTATGTCAATTTCAACGACCGTACCACACGTGCCGGCTATTGGTGGTACATCCTTTGGAATGCCATCATCGGGAGCGTTTTTATGATCATTTTGGGTGCGTCGGGCGCGTTCGGCTATGCTGCGGCTTACGCGGCTTACAACGATCCCGGCGCGGCATTTATCCCCTTTGCGGGATTCGGCATTGTCTACTATTTGTGGGTGTTCGCGAATTATGTGCCGGGATTGGCGATCCAAATACGCCGTCTGCATGATATCAACAAGCGTTGGACGAATATTTTCTTCGCGCTGATTCCGATTGCGGGCGCGATCATCCTGTTGGTCTTTAATGTGACCGCCACCAAGCCGCTGCCGGAAAACCGCTTCGGATATTTGCCGCAGGTCTAAATTATTAAAAGGGCAAACCGGGAGGCGAGCATGAAACAGTATCTGACAATTGGCGGGCATGCGTGGACGCGGCGGTTTTTCTATACCAAAGACGGCAGGTATCATGAATTCACCGTTCCGGGCGGCGGCGCAATGCTGGCCGCTTTGTTTGGGAAGGACGCTGTGCCCGCGGCGCTCGCGGACGGGGCGAAATGCGAGCATATCCGGCTTGATGAGATTCATGACAAAAATGGGCTTCGATTTTGCGCCGGCGGCCACGCGGGATGGACAGACGGGCCCGCGGCGGCGCGGCAAAAAAGGTTGTCCGGCTCCGGACAGCCGAACGCCTGCGTCGTCTGGGATGAGGGCTTTGGGGATTTCCGAATCCCCGGCGGCCTGCCTGTGCTGTGGGCTTCCAACAAGGTTCTGCCTTCGGAACCCGCGGTCGACGCGATTCGAGGCCGCTGCTTCCTCATGCTTGATGTCGATGTCCTTCGGAAAAACGGCGCGATGATCAGCCGTCAAGTGTCATGGGAACATTCCGCGACAGATCTTGTCTGGCAGCTTGCCAACAACCCTGCGATCAATTATCTGAACAAAATCGATCACATCTTGATTACTTTTGCGGAGGACGGGGCGGTTTCCCTGTCACGGCAAGAGGGAAAGATCGTCCCTCATCTTGTCCTCGCGCACGGCGGGGCGGAGGGGACATTACGCGATAAAAACGGCGGTATCCCCGACACATGGACGGCGATGGTGTACGCGGCGGCCTTGCAATTATCGGATGTTCTGAAAGGGAAGCAAGCGTTCTGCCCGGCGCGCGTCCTCGCTTT
This sequence comes from Eubacteriales Family XIII. Incertae Sedis bacterium, assembly GCA_031290715.1. Lineage (GTDB taxonomy): Bacteria > Bacillota > Clostridia > Peptostreptococcales > Anaerovoracaceae > JAITNA01. The sequence continues at coordinate 2,362 of JAITNA010000190.1, forward strand.
TGCGGGCGCTCTCATGGAAAGAGGATACGAACCGTCGGCCCTTGCGTCCGGAAATTTCAAAGAATGGTTTGCTCCGGGCGGGGACGCGGGAAATCGCTATCTGTACCGCGTGCCCGTATTCGATTCCAGCCTTGGCGCGGACCCCTATTATTGGAGTATCGGCGGCGAGGTACAGGGGAAGAAGGTATTCGACGTGGCCTTCGACTATGTGAAGCACGGCGGCGGCGCCATCGACGGGCTGCCGCAGCTCTCTTTCGGCGCGCTCACGACCATTGACCGCAGGGAGATCGAATCTTTCCAAAACGTCAAAAACCTGATTGTGGAATATGCGGCGGGGAAGGCGGTAAGGCCGCTTTCGATCGCCGTATTCGGTGCGCCGGGGAGCGGTAAATCTTTCGGCGTGACGCAGATTGCCAAGAATGTGCTGCCGGGGAAAGTCGAAAAATTGGAGTTCAATGTTTCCCAGTTCACGACGGAGGAAGACCTTTCAAGGGCTTTCCACAAGGTGCGGGACTGCATCCTTGAGGGCAAGCTGCCGCTCGTTTTCTTCGACGAGTTTGATTCGGACAAAGACGGCCGGCCGCTTGGGTGGTTGAAAAACTTCCTCATGCCCATGCAGGACGGCATATTCAAAGATGGCGGCGGGGAGCATCCGGTCGGCAAATGTATCTTTGTGTTCGCGGGCGGTACGTCGCAGGGCTTTGAGGAATTCAGCGCGCCCCTGCGCGCGGATGACACGGCTGTTTATCAATCGTTCAAGAATGTGAAAGGGCCCGATTTTGTCAGCAGACTGCGCGGCACGATCAATGTACTCGGCCCGAATCCCGTGTCAAAAGACGACGGCAATTACATCTTGCGCCGGGCTCTGCTGCTTCGCAGTCTTGGCGAGCGCAAGCTGACGCTGAAGCACGGCGAACTCGCCGCGGACGGCGACGTCGTCCGCGCGATGCTTTTGATCCCGGCGTACAAACATGGCGCGCGCAGCATGGAAGCCATCCTTGATATGAGCCGCATGAACGGCGTTTCGTGGGAACCGGCGTCCCTGCCTTTCTACACACAGCTTTCCCTCCATGTGGATGCGGATGTGTTCATTCGCCTTGTCCTCAACAAGGTGAGATTGAATAGTTTTACGGAAAAATTGGCCAAGGCGATCCACGACGACTTTGAGATCAAGCAGCAGTCGCGCGGAGAGGAAGGCCCCTATGTTTCCGCGTGGGAGGGGCTCCCCGAAGCCATCAAGGATGAGAACCGCAAACAAGCCCGGGCGATTCCCGAAAAACTTGCCGCGGTCGGGTGCGGCTGCGACGCCGGCGATACGCCATTCCCCTCCGTCGAGGTTTTCACGGACGAGGAAATCCTAACGCTTTCCGTCATGGAGCACGAGCGTTGGATGGGAAGCAAAGCGGCCCTCGGCTATACCGCGGGCAAAGAGCGCAACGACGATCCGGACAAGGGGCCGCTGATACACCCGGACATGAAGCCTTGGAGCAAGCTCAACAACTCAAACAAGCAAAAGGATATTGATACGGCGCAAAATATCATCCCGCTGCTGACAAGCGTTGGACTGCGTGTTTATCGGACGGTATGACGACTGTTATAGCATATAATAGTCACAATATTGACAGTTATCCTTGACTCATTATCACGATGGTGTGATAATAGAGGAATGAAAAGAAAAGCGACGCCAACGGTAGAAGAAACTTTTGCGGAAGTCGGGGAGAGTATCCGAACCTGGCGAAAGCTGTATGCCCTCAAGACGGTGCAGGTCGCCGAGCGGGCGGGTATTTCGCTTGGAACGCTTCGCAAAATTGAGTGCGGGGATCCGTCAGTCGGCCTTGGGGCCTTTCTCGAAGTACTGCGGAGCCTTGGGCTTTTGAATGTATTTGCGGAAAGCCTTGACCCGATGAACAGCGATCTCGGCCGAGCCCGAATCACGGAAAACCTGCCAAAACGAGTACGGTCATGAGCGTCTTTCATATTTATAATGATCACTATGCCGGCAGGTGTTTTTGGTCGGAAAAACGCGGGCGGGTCAGCGGCGTATTCACATACGACGACGATTACCTGTCCGGCAGTCAGAACTGGAACATTGACCCGTCGCTTGCGCTCGTATCCGGCGCCCAAGCGGTATCAAACGGATTGCCGGGGGCGTTTTGCGACGCGTCGCCTAATGCCCGCTCAAAAATTCGGTCGAATAATGTTGTGTTTCATGGTGCGTTTTATCGCAAAAGTCGCTTGACTTTTTGCCGTTTCATTACAAAAATGATTTCACACACGTCAATATGGGACGCATTTCATCCTGAGCCAAATGATCTATGACTTCCGCCCCTCGTGCATCCAAGTCCATAGTGCGCAATTGCTCCATCACGACAAATCCGAGAATATCATGGCCGACAGGAACAGGCTCGTGAAGAAAAAAACCGTTATCCGTTGTTGTGATCGGGCAAACAATCGGCATGGATGTTGCGGCATTGAAAGTGTTGCTGCTGACCACGAGAGCAGGGCGTTTCTTTTTCGGCTCATGCCCGAGCGTCGGATCGAAGGTCACTTCTACGATGTCGCCTTGTTCAAAAAACATCACCACCACTCCTTCCCGGCAGGATCGCCCCAATCCCATTCCGGTTTCGGCGATCCCGTGCCATCCCAGGCCGCAAGGCGCGCTTCAAGCGTGTACAACTCGTCCGCGCTTGTGACGATCAGCCTGTTTTTCTCGATGGCGAGAGAAACCTTGTCCCCTACGGATAGCCCGAGCTGACGGCAAAACACGTCAGGAATCCGAATGCCCTGTGCGTTTCCCCATTTGGTAATCGTTGCTGCTT
>JAITNA010000013.1 GCA_031290715.1 Eubacteriales Family XIII. Incertae Sedis bacterium
CATATTGCTTTCAGTGAGCAGGCTCCCCCCCTTTGCCTGTTTCTGAAAATATACGGGAAGCAAGCGTTTTTTGGCTTGCTTCCTATTTGTTATTGTTAATCACTGGATTCCCGCATTGCAGTCACTTTCATGAAATCAGAGATTTCAGAAAGTGTTGTATAAGGTCTTCTTGCAAATTCCTTGCGGAATTTGAGAAGCACCATTATCGCGGAAATGATCGCGAGCATGGCTGCGTTCATGGCTGCGCTCGTTCCGTTTGCGATGAAGGAATAGAGGAAGGGGCTCATGCCTTCCGGCGCGTAACTTCCCCAAAAGATGACGCCCGCCCAATAGTGGAAAAACCAACGGGCGACCGCGGCGGCGATGCCGGCGAAAACGACGGTCAGAACGATCGAGATTTGATTTTTTTCCGAAAGCGCTTTGCGCAGCCGGCCCGAGAATATCCCGCCGAAACCGCCGAAAGCGAAAGCAATCGGATATTCGAGAATGACTTGCGGAAGCGACAGGATGTACGCCTTTCCAAAGAGGATGAGGAGCAAGCCCCAGATCAAGCCCGCGGCCAAGCCCGGGCCAAGGCCGCGCCGCAGCGCGTAGACGCCGAGAGGGATCAGGCCGAGGGACAGATCGAGCGCCGCGTTGGCTGTTTGGAGAGGGACGTACGACAGGACAAACGCGATTACCGCGATAATCGCTCCCTCAAGCATGGTAAGCAGTTTGGTGTTTCTCATGATTCTTTCCTCCGTCGGTATTATCCGCATCAGGTTCCAGGGTTCGGTCGCGGGAGAGTCCCGTTTCCATCTCAGCCGTGCGCGGACGGTTTTGTCCGCTCAGTAGGCACCCCATTAGGTTGTTATTGCATACTATATGAAAAAATTTTTCAAAAGTCAAATGATTATTTCAGTGCGGCGTCCGCTTTTTGCATATTGATGGCAAACCCCGGGAAAATCCCTACCGGAATGTGTTCATCCCACGCATAGGAAACTTGCTCTTCTTTTTCATTCCTTTTGTTGATTGTGATACGGACTTTTCTGTTCACAGGGTCTATGAGCCAGCATTCTTTGACGCCGGCTTTCATATACAGGCCCAACTTCACGGTCGAGTCGTATTTGTCTGTTGACGGGGAAAGGACTTCTATAACCATATCCGGCGCGCCTTTCACGCTTTGCTCGTCATGTTTTGATTCGTCGCAAACGACCAAGATGTCGGGTTGAACGACCGTATCATCCTCGTCGTTGGCATTGAGCCGGACATCGAACGGGGCCAAAAATACTTCACAGGGCTTTCCGTTCAGGTAGTTCATGATCTGCAAACCGATCTCGCGGACGACCCGCTGATGTGTCCGTGACGGGCCGGGCGCCATCAGATACGGAATCCCCTCAATCAGTTCATATCTCTCCCCGGCGTCCCACGTCAGATAATCCGAATATGTATAATGTTCATCTTTTTTCAACGCGATATTCATCGTCATTCTCCTCATATCATTATTTTAACGCGGGGCGCATGATTAATCAATCGAAAATCAGGAAGCCGCGGGCGGTATGATATAATAGGTATAATACTATTGTTGTTATTATTAAAACGGCGCGCGGAAGAATAAAGGAGGCGGCATGGCGGATCGGATCGGGATGCATACCCCGTTGGTGGAAATGGACGGCGACGAGATGACGCGGATCATCTGGGCGCTTGTGAAGGAACATTTGATAGAGCCTTTTGTGGAGCTTCGGACGGAGTATTTTGATCTGGGCCTGAAGGAGCGCGAGCGGACGCGGGACCGTGTGACGACGGACGCGGCGGCGGCCATCAAGGCGTATGGCGTCGGGGTCAAATGCGCGACGATTACACCCAATGAGGAACGTGTGAAGGAGTACGGGCTGACGGAGATGTACAAGTCGCCGAACGGGACGATCCGCGCCATCCTCGACGGCACGGTGTTCCGCGCTCCGATCCTCTGCAAGGGCATCGTCCCGTTCATCCCGACATGGAAGAAGCCGATCACGATCGCGCGTCACGCGTATGGGGACATCTACCGGAATACGGAGTCGCTCGCGGAGGAAGGCACGAAGGCTGAGCTTGTTCTCACGGACAGGAACGGCGCGGAAACAAGGCTGCCGATTCACGGGTTTGCGGGCTCGGGCGGCATCGTTCAAGGCATTCATAATACAGATGCCAGCATCGCGTCTTTCGCCCGCGCCTGTATGAATTATTCCCTCGATACAAAGCAGGACCTTTGGTTTGCGGCGAAGGATACGATTTCCAAAAGCTACGACCGGCGGTTCCGCGATATTTTCGACGAGGTTTTCGAGGGCGGCTACCGGGAAAAATTCAAGGCGGCGGGGATCGCGTATTCCTACACGCTTATCGACGATGCGGTCGCGCGCGTCATCCGTTCGGAAGGCGGGTTTGTCTGGGCCTGCAAGAATTATGACGGGGATGTAATGAGCGATATGGTGGCGACGGCGTTCGGGTCGCTGGCGATGATGACTTCCGTGCTTGTGTCGCCGCAGGGGTACTATGAATATGAGGCGGCGCACGGGACGGTGCAGCGGCATTACTACAAGCATCTGAAGGGGGAAGCGACGTCGACGAACGCGGCGGCGACGCTTTTCGCGTGGACGGGGGCGCTGCGGAAACGCGGGGAGCTCGACGGCCTGCCCCGGCTCGCGGACTTCGCGGGGAAGTTGGAGTCGGCGGCTGCGGGGACGATTGAGGACGGTGTAATGACGGGCGATTTGTACGAACTCTCGACGCTGCCGAACAAGAAGAAGGTCGGCACGGAAGCGTTCCTGCTCGAAGTCGCAAAGCGTATCCGCGCGCTTCCTTATTAAAAAAACGCGGTGCCGGGGCGCTGTTTGATTTTTCAGCTACGGTTCAGTTTGTTGACGTAGAATCAAAAGTTGAGAGCCGCGAAAGGCCATCCTGTTTTGAGGAAACAAATCGATGAAAGTATTGATGGTTGAAGATGAAAAACGCTTGGCGGAAGCTGTCGCGCAGCTCCTGCGCCGGCAGAATTTTGACGTGGATCTGTCTTTTGACGGGGAGGAGGGGCTTGATAACGCCCTGTCCGGCGTCTATGACGTGATCCTGCTCGATATTATGCTGCCGGGCTTGGACGGGATTTCCGTGCTGAAGGAACTGCGCGGCCAGGAGGTCTATACCCCGGTGATTTTGCTCACGGCGAAAGGCGAAGTCGAGGATCGCGTGCGCGGGCTTGACAGCGGCGCGGACGATTATTTGGCCAAGCCGTTTCGGACGGAGGAATTGATCGCGCGGATCAAGGCGGTAACGCGGCGGCGCGGCGAATTTCACGCGGACGGGCTTTTGACGTTCGGGGATTTGGAGCTCAACCCGCTCTCGCTTGCGGTGCGACGCGGGGACAAGTCCTACACGCTGACGCAAAAAGAATCACGGCTGCTTGAATACTTAATGCAAAATAGGGATGTGAGGCTGTCGTCTGATGCCATTATTGAAAAGGTCTGGGGCTATGACAGCGACGCCGAAGATGGAAACGTGCAGGCGTACATTTCATTTTTGCGCAAAAAACTGAACGGGCTTGAATCGAAAGTACAGATCAATAATATCAGAAATTCGGGCTATTTGTTGAAATACGATGCTCAAGAAACTTCGTAACAAACTTCTGATCGTCAACCTCATCAGCTTGACGCTCGTGATTGCGATCGCGTTTTCCGTGATCTATATTTCCGCGTACAACAGGTATCAACGGGAAACGGACGCGCAGCTGGGCGACATCCCGCCGAGCGTGCTCGAAAACGCGTTTTTGGCGGATCAGCAGCCGAGCCCGGCCGACCCGGAAAACGAAAACGGCGAGAACGGCGGGAATAACGACGATCTGATGATCAGCGGGAGCATGAATCTTCCCGTGGATTATACGAAATCCTTTGTGCTCAATCTTGAACGCGACGGCAGTCTGTCCGTCTTTTCGCAATTGGAATTAGAACGGGACGATTACATCAAGGCCGCGGAAACGGCATTCAACGGCGACGCGGGAACGGGCGGCATCGAGCTTGCCGGACACAAGTGGAAATACCGCGTCAGCGGCCCCGGCAATATGCTTGGCGAGAACTACGCATCCGCGGTGGTTTTCCTTGACGTCAGCGACGACCAGCGGTCGCTTCGGGCGATTCTTGTCAGTTTGATCGTGATCGGCCTGGCGGCGATCGGCGTCATTCTGTTTGTCAGCCTTCTCACGGCGAACCGGGCCATCGTTCCGATTGAGGAAAGCATCCGCAAGCAGCGGCAATTTGTCGCGGACGCGTCGCATGAACTCAAAACGCCGCTCGCCATCATCGGCGCCAACACGGAAGCCGCGCGAGGGGCGCCGGATCCGGAGTGGTGGCTGACGTGCATCGAGGAAGAATCGGAGCGGATGAACAAGCTCATCGAAAGCCTGCTGTATCTCGCAAAGGCGCAGGACACACAGATGGAGCACCTGCCTTTCGATCTGGCAAAAGCCGTAACGGAAGAAACGTCCCGCATTGACGCGGTACTTTTTGAAAAAGGCGTCGCAATGGAGTTATTCGGGACCGAAACGGAGTTGCTCGTCAAATCCGACAAGGAGCGGCTCATGCAAGCCCTGCTCGTGCTGCTCGACAATGCCGTGAAATATACAAAACGGGGCGGGACGGTGACCGTCCGCGTTTCTTCCCTGCGGAATAACGCGCAGATCGCGGTCGAAAACAGCGGCGCGTTCATCGAGCACAGCGACCTCGCGCGCGTGTTCGACCGCTTTTACCGCGCCGACAAATCACGCAACAGCGGCACGGGCGGGCACGGCCTTGGGCTTGCGATCGCGAAAGAGGTCATGGAACAGCTCGGCGGGGATATCAAAGCGGAGTCGAAACGCTCCGCGGACGGCGGCGCGCGGAATACCTTTACGATTACCGTTCCGATGTAATATAATTCCCTTTATGAATAAGAGGGAAAATTTCGCGTCACAATTCGGGCTGATTATGGTTGCGGTCGGCAGCGCGGTCGGCCTCGGCAACATCTGGAGGTTCAGCTATATCCTCGGGGTCAACGGCGGGGGCGCTTTCCTGCTCATCTATGTGCTGTGCGTCCTGTTCATCGGGCTGCCGGTGCTGATCGCGGAGTTGACCATCGGCCGAAACAGCGGGCTCAGTACGGTCAGCGCGTTTCAGAAGCTGGCGCCCAAAACGCCCTGGTGGATCGCCGGCGCGGTGCCGGTGCTCGCCTGTACGATCATCGCCTGTTATTATCCCACCGTGGCCGGGTGGTCGCTCGGCTACGTCTTCGAATGCGTTTTCAACTGGGACAATTTGCTTGCGGACCCGAAGGCCGCGTTCGGCGTTTTCTCCGCGGGATGGAAGGCCTACGTCTTTGCCGCCGCCGCGTTAGCCGTCACGGTCGTCATCCTGCTGCGCGGCGTGTCAGCCGGCATCGAGCGCTGGAGCAAGCTGCTCATGCCGCTGCTCGGCGGTATCATGGTCGTTCTCGTCGTCCGTTCCGTGACGCTCCCCGGCGCGTGGGAAGGAATCCGCTTTCTGTTTTACCCCGATTTTTCGCAGATGAACGTGGGCGGCTTCCTCGACGCGCTTGGGCATTCCTTCTATTCGCTCAGCCTTGGCATGGGGATCATGATCACCTACGCGAGTTACATGAAAAAAGAAGCCAATCTGGTGGGCGCGACGATTTCTATCGTAACAATGGACACCGTGATCGCGATATTGGCGGGGCTTGCGATTTTCCCCGCGGTGTTTGCGATGGGGCTCGATCCGGCGGAGGGCGCGGGGCTTGCCTTCGTCACCCTGCCCGGCGCGTTTGCGCGGATGCCGCTCGGCCAAGTATTCGGCGCGCTCTTTTTCCTGCTCATCTTCATTGCGGCCTTGACGTCGATGATGAGCATTCTCCAGGTGCCGCTGGCGCTGCTCGAGGACAAATTCGGCTGGCCGCGGCGCAAGGGCCTTGCCGCCGTCGCGGCGGTCGCCGTCGTTTTCGGCGCCCCGTC
>JAITNA010000068.1 GCA_031290715.1 Eubacteriales Family XIII. Incertae Sedis bacterium
CATTCGCTTTCGCCCCTGCTGCACAAGACAGCGTTTGAAATCATGGGGAGCGGCGCGGTCTATACGCAGCTGCGCGTGGAAGCGAAGGACCTGGAGCGCTTCGCCCGTCTGATGCGCGGGACCGCGGCGCCGATCCGGTATTGTTTCGGCGGCGGCGTCGATCCGGCCATGCTGCTCGGCGTCAATGTGACCATCCCGCACAAACAGCGGATCATCCCATTTCTCGATGAAGTGACCGGAGACGCGGAGATTGCGGGCGCGGTCAACACTGTGGTGGCGTCGCCTGATTTCCGGAGGTACGGCGAGGGCGCCGGGGACGCCGGGGACATTGGAGCTGCCGGGGGCGTCGGAACCGTTGGAGCTGCCGGGGAAAATAAGGTGAAGGTGCGGGAGTACAGGTTGGTCGGTCACAATACGGATATGGCAGGGCTGCTCATGGCCATCCGCGGCTGCGGATACGACTATCGGGACAGCGCGGTGGCGATCCTCGGAACGGGCGGCGCGGCGCTTGGGATTTTGTGCAAGGCGGTGCGGGAGGGCGCGCGGCAGGTGCAAATCTTCGGGCGCAGCGCGGAAAAGGGAAGGGCGTTTGCGGCGCGCGCAGCGGAACTCGCCGATCGCGGCGCTGACGGACGGGCTGATGGACGGGCTGACGGACGCGCCGACGGAGGCATTGACGGATTCGCCGAAGGACGGGCTGACGGATTCGCGGCGGCGAAGGCCGCGCCCGCCGTCTTTCGCAATCGGCTGCCGGAAGCGGCGGATTTGGAAACGACGGACATCTTCATCAACGCGACGCCGCTCGGCATGACGGGTTGGCCGGATGATTTTGAAGATATGGATTTTTTGGGCGGGCTGCCGCCGGGCGCGCTTGTGTACGACATTGTCTACACGCCCGCCGAAACGAAGTTGGTCCGGGCGGCGCGGGCGCGGGGGCTGTACGCGGAGAACGGCCTTGGCATGCTCGTTTGGCAGGGACTGCTTTCGGATGAATTATTCCTGAGCAAAAATCGTGAGGACGTCCGGAGCGGCGAACTCTACAAAGCGGTATACGCTGTGCTGAGCGGCGAACTGCGCAAACGGGAAGAAGGGTAAGAAAATGATTGTAGTAATCAGCGACGACGCGACGGATCTTCAGATCGAGCGGTTCATTTCGGATATGAACGCGCGGGAGATTACCGCGAAGGCGATCCACGGCGACAACAAGCGCGTGTTTGGACTTGTCGGCGATACCTCGTCGCTCGACGCGGAGAATATGATGAGAAACGAGGCCGTCGAGAAAGTCATGAAGGTCACGGCGCCGTACAAGCTCGCGGGCCGCAGCTTTCACGGGGATGACAGCGTCGTGGAATTGACGAAAGGCGGGCCGAAGATCGGCGGCGGCGCTTTTGCGGTGGCGGCGGGCCCCTGCTCGGTCGAAACGGAGGAACAGATTCTCTCCATCGCGATGGACGTGAAACGTTCGGGCGCGGCGCTGCTTCGCGGGGGCGCTTTCAAACCCCGGAGCTCGCCCTATTCGTTTCAGGGCTTGGGCCTCGACGGTCTTGAGCTGCTCAAAATCGCGCGCCAAAAAACGGGGCTCGGCATCGTGACGGAAATCATGTCGTCCGAATATTTGGATGTCTTTGAAAAGGACGTCGACGTCATTCAGGTCGGCGCGCGCAATATGCAAAACTTCACACTGCTTCGCGAGCTCGGCCGGCTCGGAAAGCCCGTGCTGCTGAAGCGCGGCCCGTCGAGTACGATCGATGAGCTGCTCATGGCCGCGGATTACATTCTCATGGCCGGAAAGTCCAGCGTCATTCTGTGCGAACGCGGCATCCGGACGTTTGAAACCGCGACGCGGAATACCTTGGATATTTCGGCTGTGCCGGTCCTCAAAAAGCGTTCCCACCTGCCGGTCATGGTGGACCCCTCTCACGGGACAGGCTACTGGGACCTCGTCTACCCGATGTCGCTCGCGGCGGCGGCGGCCGGAGCGGACGGCCTTATTATTGAAGTGCATGACCGTCCCGCAAGGGCGCTCTGCGACGGGCAGCAATCCATCACGCCGGCGCTGTTTGACAACATGATGGGCAAAATCAAAAAAGTCAGGGACGCAATCAGCTGAAATCGCGGGCATGTATTCAACTGAAATCAACAATTAATCATTAATCATTAATAATGGGCGACAGCGCGGAGGCAAGGACGATATGAACGACAAAAAAGAGATTGCAATTTTCAGGGAAGTCATCGACGGCGTCGATCGCGAGATCGTCAAGCTTTTTGAGCGCCGCATGATTCTGACAAAAGAAATCGTCGACTACAAGATGGAGAATAATATCGCGATCTATGATGTGGACCGCGAACAGGTCATCGTCGACGGGGCGACGGCGCTCGTCGACAAGGAACTGTACGGCGAGGTCATTTTGCTCATGCGGTCGATCATGGCCCTCGGGCGGGAATATCAGCGGAGCCTTATGTTCTCCGGCGCCGCGCCCGACTTTCTGCCGGCGCCGCGGCCGCGCAAACTGAGCAATGTCAAGTGTATCTATCAGGGCGCGCCGGGCGCGTGGAGCGAACACGCGGCGATCAAGCTCTTCCCGAACGCGGCCCTCTCCTCCGCGGACTATTTTGAGGATGTCTTTCGCATGGTCAAGGACGGAGAAGCGGACTACGGCATCCTGCCCATCGAAAACTCCAAGACGGGGGCAATCGGGGAAACTTACGATCTGCTGCGCAGCTACGGTTGTTACATTGTCAGCCGCACATGGATTGACATCAAGCATTGCTTGCTTGCGAAACCGGGCGCGGCATTGCGCGATATCCGCGAGGTCTATTCCCATCCGGAGGGATTCAAACAATGCCGGCGCTTCCTTCAGGACAAGTCTTGGGATTTGATCGCGAGCAGCAACACGGCGGTCGCCGCGGAAAAGGCCGCTTCGTCCGAAGGGATCCGGACGGCCGCCATCGGTTCGCGGATGGCCGCGGAGCACAACGGGCTGACGGCGCTCTCCGAGGACATCATGGATTCGGATAAAAACAGGACGTCCTTTGTCGTGATCGCGGCACAGCCGGAGTACGACGGCGAAAGCGATCTCATCTCGATCTCCTTTGCCGCCGCGCACAGGTCCGGGTCGCTCTGCGAGGCGCTGCTGCCTTTCATGGCGGCGGGCATCAATCTCACGCGGATCGAATCGCGGCCAAGCTCCACGGCGCGGGCCTATCGCTTCTTCGCGGAGATCAGCGGCAATATTCAGGATTCCAGAATGATCGAAACGCTGACGCACGCGGCAAACGTGACGGAGTACTTCGAGGTCATCGGCTGCTATCGGCAGGTGTAGGGGGGAGAGCGGGACGGCACAAAAAAGGAGAGCAAAGGGATTGCCACTTTGCTCTCGCTTCGCCCTCGCTTTCAAGCTTTCCGCTCGGTATGCAGCCGCCGGTCCGGACGGCTGTACTCGTCGCCGAAGAGCAGGAATTCCCGTTCCTCTATTGACACAGACTTGTTTTTCACCGAATTCATGATGTAGAGAACCACGCCGAGCGCCACCCATACCAACACCAACACCCATTCGACGGGGAGCAGAGAACCGGGGCCGATGGGCAGATAGAGGTACAGGAAGAAGAGCGCGACGCAGATGGCGAGTACGCCGACGACAGCGCCGCCCTTTACTTTGTACGGGCGCGCCAAGTCCGGTTCTCGTTTGCGAAGGAAAAGGAAGGACAGCGCCACCATGAAGTAGGCGACGACCGTGCCGAAAGCGCTCGCGTCCACAAACCACACAAGGGCGGATTTGCCGAGCAGCGGCGAAGCGCAGGTGATGATTGCGACAAGAAGAATCGCCGCCGTCGGCGTGTTATGCTTCTTGTGTACCCGGCCGAATACCTCCGGCAGCATCTTTGCGCGGCCCATGCTGAACAGTACCCGCGTCGCCCCGATGATGAAGCCGTTCCAACTGGTCAGTATGCCGCACATCGCCACGATAATCATAATTTTCCCAAAGACGGGATTGCCCATGGCATAGGCAAAGGCGTCGGCGACCGGCACACCGCCGGAATCGCGCACATCGGCCGGCGCGGAGAGCGTGATGCTGAGAATCATCAGCATGTACCAGAATGCCGCCATGCAAATCGCCGCGATCAGTATCTTCGCGATCTTGTTCAGCGGAATTTTCATCTCTTCCGCAGCCTGCGGAATGACGTCGAAACCGACGAACATCGCGGGCACCATCAAGATCACCGCGACGAATCCGCGCGAATCCGTGAACGCGGGCAGCAGATGAGCGGCGTCGCCTTTCACGACAGAACCAAAGAAGAAAGCCAAACCGCCGATGGCTAATGCAATGGTCGCGAATGTCTGAAAGATCGCGGAAGACTTGACGCCCCGGTAGTTCAGGATGGCAAGCAGCGCGCCGCCGGCCGTGCCGATCAATACCCAAGAAATGTAGACATCAAATCCCGCGATACTCCACAAATAGCCGACCCGCGGAACCGGAAGCACATAGTCTATGGCCGTGGCGAGCGCGGGCCCCTCCCAAGCCGCGACGCCGACATAGGCGAAAGTAATCATCCAACCCGTGATCCAGGACGGCAAATACCCCATTCCCCGATAAGAAAATACCAATTCCCCGCCCGCAAGCGGCAGTGCGGGCGTGAGCTCCGCATAGGTCATTCCGACGAAAACGCACAAGACGGCGCCCACCGCAAACGCAAGAATGGCGCCGAGCGTCCCGGCTAATGAAACCCACTCCCCGGCCAACATGATCCAACCCCAACCGATCATGGTGCCAAACGCCAACGCAATGACGTCCCTCGTACTCATAGCCCGCGCCAGCTGGCTCCGTTCCACTTTGCTGCTCATTCAATCCGCCTCCCTTTATAAAAATAAAATGAATATGAAAAATAATAATAAAAACAGAGCGCGAAAAGAGCAATTCACTTTCGCTCCAAACTCTTTTCATAACGACAAGAATATTATCGTCGGGTATGGGCAAATAAGCAACTAATATTTTTTGAAATTCGGCGTCGGCTGAAATTATTGTAACTGCTCAGACCCCTGTTAAAATACTGTCAGTCGTAGAGTGCCACGGTAGACGACCACGCGCTGAAGCGCTGTCGTCCTCGAATGGGACGTTCCAACGGTCGCAAGCGACCGGGATACGTCCGCAACGCGCTGAAGCGCTGTCGTCCTCGAATG
>JAITNA010000108.1 GCA_031290715.1 Eubacteriales Family XIII. Incertae Sedis bacterium
GCGGAAACAGTGACTTCCTCTTTTTTCACATTCTCATCCGCAAGGCGTATCTTCGGCACATATCCCTCTTTCACCGCAATATCGCGGTCATAAGCAATCGTGACCAAAGCAAACTGCGTGTCCTCCGTCCCCTCGTTATATGATTCCAAAACAACAGAAACAGCCGAAGGCGAATCCCCCTCCGCATAGCCCGAGCCGCCGCCCCCGCACCCCGAAAGCAAAACCAACACAAGCATTGTCAGCCCCGGGCCAATCCCCCTTGTCATTCCCGGGCGCGAAGCGAACCGGGAATCCAGTGCCAACCCCATCCCTACGCTAATCCAAAAACGGCGCAAAAACCTTAACATGCCCCCCCCTCTCCGCATCAAAAACCTCAACCACCTCAGCCCGCACCCCATACAGCTCCCCCGCCATTTCCTTCGTCACCACATCATCCGCAGCCCCGATACGAAACCCATCCTTAGCATGAATCGCCGCCGCCTTCGCGCCGAGCAGCAAAGCATGACCCGGATCGTGACTCGTGAATACAATCCCCTTGCCCGAAGCCGCCAAATCCCGCATTACACGCAAGACTCTCATTTGATTTCCATAATCAAGATTGGCCGCCGGTTCGTCCAAAAACAAAAAATCCGCTCCCTGCGCGAGTGCCCGCGCGATCAGGATCATCTGCCGCTCCCCGCCGCTCACCTTGGTATAGGCGCGTCCTTCCAAATCCGATATCCCAAGCGTTTCCATCGCCGACCGCGCCATTTCTCGGTCGCGCGCGGAAGGAAGCGAAAACGCCGACATCAGCCCCGCCCGCCCCATCAGCACGATATCGAGCGCGGTATAGGCAAACGGGGGATTGTGCGATTGCGGCACATAGGCCAACTTCTCGGCCTTTTCCCTGCGGGGCATAGAAAACAAATCAGCCCCGCCGAAAAGTACCTCGCCCGAAAGCGGCGGCAGCGTCCCAAGCAGCGTCCGAAACAGCGTAGTCTTTCCGATCCCGTTGCGCCCAAGGATACAAAGCGCCTCGCCCGGCGCGACATCAACAGAAAACCCCTCAATCACAGCTCCCGCGTACCCGCAAATCAAATTCCTGATTTCAAGCATCCCGCTATTTCCCACTTGGGGCCTGCCTTTCCAAAATCATCCCCGCCTGTTCATAACTCATCGGATACCCAAAAAACTCCGTATAAAACTCCTGTATCTCTTTCGCCATATCGAGGTCGGAGAACAGTTCCGGATGAATCGTCTTAGCCATATATTCAACAAGAAGTATCTTCTGCACCCCCATATCCCAGTAAAACACCCCCGACGGCGTGAGGACGATACGCCCCTCCTTGATTGCCGTAATGCCCGCGTACCTCGGATTGGCATAGGCCGCCGCCGCGATCTCGTCCGCGCGCCCTTTCTCGCTGCCGCTCATGCCGCAGTGGTCGATGAAAATCCATTCCGGATTCCACGCCGCGAGCTTCTCGGCGTCCGTGCCAATGCGGTTGCCCCCTTCAAGCTCCTTCGTCACAGCCATTCCGCCCGCCGCTTCGATTACTTCAATAATATCCGACTGACGGCCGTAGGTCGTCAGAATGTCCGTACCCGCGTAATACACGCTAGGCCGCTCGCCGTCCGTCAACCCATCCGTGCGGCTTTTCACAAAGGCGAGCTTCTCGTCGAAATATTCATCATACGCGTCGGCCCGCGCCGCGGCGTCCTCTCCGAGCGGCGCGGCGAAAGTATGAAGCAGCTCCTTTACCTCGGCAAGCGTCCTTGTCGTCCGTCCCGGCACATACCCGATATGCGCCTTATCCAAAAGCGCGACCTCGTTCGGGCGCGGGAACGTATAGACGAGATCGGGCTTGTACGACAAAAGCTGCTCCACATTCACGGCGGCATGGACGTCCGCAAGTACCGGCAGCTCTCCGATCCGCGAATACACCTCAAAGGCCCACGGGAAGTTTTCCGTCTGCACATCCGCGCGGACGACGATCCTGTCCTCCGCGCCGAGCAGCACGAGCGCTTCGTAAGACGGCCCGTAGACGGCGGCGAGCGCCTGGGGGTTTTCGGGAATGTCAGACGACGCGCCGCCCGAAGAACGCCCGCCCGAAGCGGCCTTGCCGTAGCCGCCTTTGATCGTCAGCCCCTCCGGCGCGGTCGGCGGTTCCGGCTCTTCCGGCGTGATTCCCTCCGCGGGAATCAGAATCAGCGTCTGTCCGTCAAGGTCGTCCGCCGCCCAATCCCCGTTCGGAAAATCCACCTCTATCGCCTGTTTCAGCGCCGCCGCGACAGTGAGCGCGTCCGCGCCGACATAGACGCTGACAGGCTGATCCTCGCAATCCCCGCAAGGATTCGTCGCGGCGTCCAAATAAACATTCATAGAATACCCCGCGTAAGTGATCACGCCCGGCTCAGAAACAACGCCCTCCACCTCAATCCGATAAGCATCATTGCCGCCCCCGCACCCCGCAAACAAACCCAAGCAAAACAAAACAAGCAAAACAGCTGTCAGCCGTAGAGTGCCACGCGGCAGAGCCGCTGCACTCCTGGCAGACGTCCTACCATCAATTTGCTGCGCAAATTGGGTTAGGACTGTCATTCCCGGGCGCGAAGCGAACCGGGAATCCAGCGCCTGCCCCCACCAAACCTTTGTCATTCCCGGGCGCGAAGCGAACCGGGAATCCAGCGCCTGCCTTGTCATTGCGGCATCTCTCCTCCTCGCCCTAATCATTGTCATCTTTCAAATTCTCCTGTATTTCTTTTCTAATCAGCGCTTTCAATTCATCCTTCGGGAATTGCAGACTGTAGTCGGCTACGCCAATTGGTTTGTTAACATCGCGAAGCGCCATTTCGACATCAACATGATCTTTTTCCGCGCAAAGGACAATGCCGATTGATGGATTCTCACCCGACATTCGGACTTGATCGTCCAAAATACCAAGATAGTAGTTCATTTTGCCGATAAAATCTGGTTTGAAGCTCCCAATCTTCAGATCGATTGCGACCAATGCCTGAATTTTTCTATTGTATAGGAGCAGATCCACAAAGTACTCTCTATCATTGAATAAAACGCGATACTGATTGCCAATAAAGGCAAATCCGGCGCCCAATTCAAGCAGAAAAAATTTGATTTTTTCAACGATTCTCTTTTCCAACTCCAATTCCTTGATTGGTTGCATTACGCCAAGGAAACCAAGATTGTAAGTATTTTTAAGCATGTCGTCAGCTTGCTGCTGCAACTGTTCCGGCAGTGTCGTTTTGAAATTGTGGTGTTTGGGCAGCGCTTGAGCGTGATAAGCGTCAGCTTTGATGAAGTTCAGAAGGACGTCGCGAGTCCACCCCATTTCAACAGCGGATGTAATATAAAATATTGCCTCAGTCCGATCCTTAATTTTACTTAGAATTTGGAGATGGTGACCCCAAGGCAAAACTGCTGCAACTTGTGGCAGTTTTTGCGCATCAGGAGAAACTGCGACAGACTGTCGCAGTTTTTGCGTTTCGCTCGAATAAAATTCATAAAATCGCTTCATATCCCATAGATTGCGTGGTGAGAAGCCTTTTGAATCAGGAAATTCCTCTTTCAGATCGCTTGATAATTGCGCCACCACATTGCCGCCGTAGCCTTTGGCTAAGCCTTCTATTGATAATCTTTTGCCTATATTCCAATGCATTTGAATAATAGAGGTATTGACTTGGCAAGCAACCGTAGAACGGGTAATTTTAATTTCCGAGATTACATCTTGGAGGATTTCATTATATTTGTCCAATTCTATATTCGTATTCACCATATACACGCCCTCACTCCCGCCCCGACCGCGCAAGCAGCCCCAAAAACATCGGCGCGCCCACAAGCGCGGTCAGCACACCGAGCGGCAGCTCAATCGCAAACAGCGTCCGCGCAAAATCATCCACCGCAAGCAAGAAAATAGCCCCGATCAAAAGCGACGCCGGGAGCAGCTTCCGGTAGTCCGGCCCCGTGATCAATCGCGCGATATGCGGGACGATCAACCCCACCCACGCGATCATGCCGCCGACCGCCACCGAACCCGAGGTCAGCAACGTCGCGCAGAGGATGACGACCCTCCGCGACTGTTCCGCGTTCACACCGATGGCACTGATTTCCTCATCGGACAGCGAGAGAATGTTGATCCGAAAGCGCATGAGGAAGAGAAGCCCGCCGCCCGCAAGAAGCGGCGCAAGCATGATGAGGACATCCTCCTTCGCCGCGTAGGTCAACCCGCCCATCAGCCAAAAGACGATGGTCGGCAGTTCATCGTAGGGGTCGGCGGCCAATTTGACCAAAGAAATGAGCGCCGAGAAGATCGCCGTGACGACCATCCCGCAGAGAACAAGCGTTACCGTGCTTTCGCGCATCCGGCCCGAGAAGCGGACACCGATCACATACGCGATTGCCACGCCGGCCAGACCAAAACCGAACGCGAAACACTGCAGCCAAATCTTGCCGAGCCCGAGGAGGATCGCAAGCGCCGCGCCGAAGCTCGCGCCCGCTGCCGCGCCGAGGATGTCCGGCGACACGAGCGGGTTTCGGAATATCCCCTGATAGGTCGCGCCCGAAACAGACAGCGCCGCGCCGATGAGCAGCGCCGCCATCGTGCGCGGAAAGCGAATCTTCCAAAACACATTCGCGTCCAATCCCCCTATTTTGCGCGTCAGAATACCAAACATCTCACCAAACGCAATCGGATACCTCCCAACGCATAGCGAAACGGCAAAAACGATAATGAGCAGGATGGCGAACCCCGCAAATACAAAGCCAACTCTCCGCGTAGACATCACTGCCTACATTATACCGAACAAATCCAAAAAAATCCGTTGTCTATACAACAGGATCAAAAATAAATATTTTCCTCAAGATTTATATTTGGCTATACCATCATAAAATGACATAGTTATAGCCAAATATAAACTTACCAGCTCCGAAACATCAAACTCCGGATATTTGAATTTTTTCTGTATATTTCAACAAAAATCGTGTCAAAATGTCCGCTTGACTTCAAATAATTCATAGTTTATAATTGGCTATAACATGGTTTCACATCCAAGTTATAGCCAATTATAAAAAAAGGAGAAATCAATGACGTTGATCGGCAGGCGGCGCGAACAGGACATTTTGACTCAGCTTTACACATCAGACAAAGCTGAATTTTTGGTTGTTTACGGACGAAGGCGGGTCGGCAAGACCCATTTAATTAAAACTTTTTTCCATGAGATTTTTACTTTTTATGTGACCGGAACGGCGGGTGAGTCAAGGAATGCGTACAAAACCCAGCTCAATCATTTTGCGGAGGCGCTCGCGGATTATGGACACAGGGAGAAACCGCAGCTTGAAAATTGGCAGGAGGCTTTCAGGCATTTGTGTGAATTGATTGAAAACGCGCCCAAGGGTAAAAAGGTGATTTTCATTGATGAGATGCCTTGGCTTGACACACCGCGGTCAAAATTCATTTCCGCGCTTGAATACTTCTGGAACAGTTTCGCTTCTTCACGCGGGGATGTCCTTCTCATTGCTTGCGGGTCGGCGGCTTCATGGATGACGAAAAAAATCCTTCAAAACCGGGGCGGTCTTCACAACCGCGTGACAATGCGTATGCAGATAGCGCCGTTCACGCTCTCGGAATGCGAACAGTATCACGCGTCAAACGGGATCGTGATGAACCGATATCAAATGCTCGAAGCCTATATGATTCTCGGCGGCATTCCGTATTATCTCAGTCTGCTCAACCCGCGCATGAGCCTTGCGGAAAATATCGACAATCTCTTTTTTGTACAAGGCGCGCTTCTCGAGGGGGAATACACGGCGCTATATCGTTCTCTTTTTAAGGAAGCGGGCGCTCACATGGAAATCATAGCGGCGCTTGCCGCGAAAAAAAAAGGTCTGACACGCAAGGCGATCGAAAAGGCGGCCCGTCTATCCGACGGCGGCGGTCTGACGCGCATATTGAGCGAACTTGAACTCTCGGGCTTCATTCGCAAATACCGCGCGTTCGCAAAAAAAGAGAAAGGCGTGATCTACCAACTGATCGACCCCTATTCGCTTTTCCGCTTCACCTTTATCGACGACAATAACGATCCGCATTTTTGGCAGAAATACAGCATCACATCAGGGCA
>JAITNA010000115.1 GCA_031290715.1 Eubacteriales Family XIII. Incertae Sedis bacterium
TACGAGATGTATATCGGCGGCGACGGGGACCGCTTCAAGCAGCTTGCGGTCAACCTGATCGAGAACGCGATCAAGTATTCGGGCGAGGGGCGCAATGTCTATGTCAAGGCAGAAAAGACGGGGGGCCGTGTGGTCGTCAGCGTGCGCGACGAGGGAATCGGAATCGCGGAGGAGGATATTCCGCGGCTGTTTGAGCGCTTTTACCGCGTGGACAAGTCGCGGTCGCACGAGGCCGGCGGGACGGGGCTCGGGCTTGCGATCGTCAAGCATATCGCCGCGCTTTTTGACGCGGAGCTGCGCGTGGAGAGCGCCCTCGGGGAGGGAAGCACGTTTTTTGTTTTCTTTCGGGGGGATTGAAGGATCCGGTATCAAATTCAGCTTTCAAAAAAAATTCAGAAATATTTTGTAGGATGGGCTTGACATGGGCTTTGTTTTGTATTATTGTACTAATTGGCTAATACAATAATACAGCGGGCGCGATGGAGCGGCGCTTCGATAGCCGGAAAGGAACGATAGCATTATGAAATGGTCTTTCAATAATGACCGCCCGATCTATGCGCAGCTGATCGAACAGATACAGCAGGGCTTGCTGAACGGGAAATATCCTCCGGGGAGCAGTATGCCGAGCGTTCGCGTGTTGGCGCTTGAAGCGGAGGTCAACCCAAACACCATGCAGCGGGCGTTGGCGGAATTGGAAACGCAGGGTTTGCTGCGGTCGCAGCGGACGGCGGGAAGATTTGTAACAGAGGACGAAACCATGATACAGAAACTAAAAGAAGATTTGGCGAAATCCCATATTCGGGATTTTTTTGACGGAATGCGGGCGCTCGGCATCGAACGGGACGAGGCCTTGGCGCTGCTCCGCGATTCCCTCGCGGGAGATACGGGCGGCGAAGAAGGAAATATCAAAACAAAGGAGGTGAGGTCATGAGCGGGATTCTTGAATGTAATGGGCTTTCAAAGCGTTTCGGCTATGTCCCTGCTTTGGACAATGTCACCTTTTCGCTCGGGGCGGGGCGTATCGTCGGCTTGCTCGGGCCCAACGGCAGCGGAAAAACGACGCTGATCAAGTTGGCAAACGATCTGCTTGTCCCTACGGCGGGGACGGTCCTGATTGACGGGAAGCCGCCGGGGAAAGAAACAAAACAGGTCGTGAGTTACTTGCCCGACCGCATGTATTTTGACAACTGGATGCGCGTGCGCGACGCGGTGGGGTTGTTTGCGGAATTTTATGAGGATTTCGACGCGGCCAAGGCCGGCGATATGCTGTCGTCCCTGCGGATTGACGCGGTAACGCCGATTCGAAGCCTTAGTAAGGGGACAAAAGAGAAGGTGCAGCTTGCGCTTGTGATGAGCCGGCGCGCGAAGCTCTATCTTTTGGACGAGCCGATCGGCGGCGTCGATCCGGCCGCGCGGGATTTCATCCTCGGCACGATCATCCGCAATTATAACGAAGAAGGTACGGTCGTCATCAGTACGCATCTCATCTCGGACATCGAGAAGGTGCTTGACGACGTGATTTTCCTGAACGCGGGCCGTGTTGAACGCGTGTCCGCGGTGGACGATATCCGCGAACGGGAACAGAAGAGCATAGATGAGGTTTTCCGGGAGGTGTTCAAATGCTAAGCAAACTGATCAAACTTGAATTCAAGGCGACGGCGCGGACGTTTTTCTTCGTCTACGCGGCGCTCATCATCATCACGGCGGTCAACCTCCTGATCTTCCCGTGGGATTCCCTTTCGGATCCGGTCCCGAATATTTTGCAGGGGATCGTAATGTTCCTCTATATTGTGGCTGTTATCGCGGCGGGATTTGTCACGGCGGCGCTCGTAATCACGCGGTTTTTCCGGAACATGCTCGGGGACGAGGGCTATCTCATGCATACGCTGCCGGCGGCGGCGGAACAGCTGATTCTCGCCAAGTTCATCACGTCGATCGTTTGGAGCGTTTGCACCGGCGCGCTTGTCGCGCTCAGTATTCTCGCTTTTGGCTTGCGAACCGGCGTCATGAGCCAAATTCGCGCAACGCTTGATTCATGGCAGACGCTCGGCTATTCGGTCGGCTCGTGGGAAATAGGCATGATCGGCCTTGTGTTTGTCAGTGCGGCCGCCGGGATTCTGCTCATATACGCGGCGATGGCAATCGGGCCGAACCTCCTGAAGAACAAGGTCGGCGGGAGTATTCTCGCTTTTATCATCCTCGCGGTCGGCGCGGAATTGGTGTCCGTTCCGGTCGGGCAAATCTTTGCCGCGACGGGCACAGAAGCGGGTCTGATCGCTTCGATTCTGAAAGCGGATTCGGCCACGGCCGGCGCCGGCGGGTTTTTTGAGTCGGCGGCCGGGATAGACCTCATCAATCAGTCGGTTCCCCTCGCGCTCGCGTCGCAGTACGCGATCAGTATCATAATCGGCGTCGTGTGTTGGTTTCTGACGAGGTATTTCTTGAAGAAGAAGCTTAATTTAGCATAGGGGATAAAGGCTGTCATTCTTGGGCGCGGAGCGTCCCGAGAATCCAGAGTACTGTTAATCACTGGATTCCCGCATTCGCGGGAATGACAGAGGACAGCGGTGAGATGACAGAGGACAGCGGTGAGATGACAGAGGACAGCGGTGGGATAGATGGTATAATGGGAAGCGGTATTTGAGAAACAGCTGCGGAGCGAAAGGAAAAATGCGATGGAAGTGCGCAGGAAAAGAAAAAAATGGCCGATCGTGCTTGCGATTATTGTTGCGGTCGTCGTACTCGCCGGCTTGGGGCTGAACTATCTGGGGTCCCGGATATCGGGCGTCCTTGCAAATTCGATGTTTGAAACGGCTGTGGTCGAGCGCGGGGATATCGTTTCGTCGGTGACGGCGACGAGCAACTTGGCTGAAGGAGCCCGCGACGTGCGCATTCCTTACGATGTGAAAGTGACCGAGGTGTTTGTCAAGCCCGGGGATATTGTGGCCGAGGGGGACAAGATCGCTTCGATCGACAAGACCTCTTTGGATGAACAGCTCAAGAAAACGCGGACCTCGCTCGACGCGATCAACAAGCAAATCGAAACGGCGGGCGAGAGCGGCGGGCTGACAGCGCTCAGACAAAACCTTGAAGCAAGGCTCGCGGCCTTGGAAGAGATCAGCGGCAGAGAGAAGAAAGAGATCTACGCGAACGCGAACGGGACGGTGTCCTCGGTCAATATCAGCGCGGGGGCCGCGCTCAGCCGTGCCCCCACGGCCGCGGCTTCGGGAAGCGTCAGCGCCGCGGGGGTATCGATCGATCCCGGCGCCTACGCGGGTCTGGGAAGCGCGGCGGCCGCGGGGCTTGATTCGGCGGCCATTGCGCAGCAGGTGGACTGGAGCGAGGTATTCGCGAACATGCCCGCCGACCAAATCCCGTGGGAACAGATTTTTGCGCAGATGCCGGTCGATCAGATCCCGTGGGATCAGCTGTTTTCTCAAATCCCGGCCGATCAGATTCCGTGGGAACAGCTTTTCACGCAGATACCGGCCGACCAAATCCCGTGGGATGAGATTTTCGCGAATATTCCGTGGGATCAGATACCGAAAGATTTGTTTCCGGGCGGCGGCGACGACGGTACGGGTACAGGCGAGGGCGACGGCGACGGTACGGGCGGCGCGGATGAACAGTCGTATGTCAGTCCGGGGAAGCAGGAGAACCGCCCCCTTGCTTCCTTTGCTTTTGAGAAGCGGGAGAACCGTCCCCGTGCTTCCTTTGCGGCTGATTATGGCAGCCTTGACGCGTATTTGAACAGCGACAGCGGGACGACGGCGCAAGCGGTGGAAGAGGGGCCCAGCGGCGTCGCGATTTCCATTATTCCGGCAGACGCATACAGCATTACCGTGCAGGTCGACGAACTGGATATCCTTGCGGTGGAGGAGGGGCAGACGGCGTTGATCACTTTGGACGCCATCCCGGATGTGGAGTTTGAGGGCCTTGTGTCGAAGGTGAGCAAGCAGACGCAGGCGAGTGCCGGGATCGCAAAATACCCGGTCGTGCTGGCGCTTCCAAAGACAGAGCAGATGCGCATCGGCATGAACGCGTCCGTTATTATTACAACAAATAAAAAAAGCGGGGTACTCCATTTGCCGGCCATGGCCATCCAGGAAGAGGACGGCGTTTCGTTTGTCTGGACGGGGCGCGACGTGAAAACGGGCGAATTCACGGGCAGGACGGATGTAACAACGGGCTTGTCCGACGGCAGTATCGTGGAAATCACGGATGGGCCGGCCGAGGGGGCCGAAGTGTATTACGCCGTCACGATCAGCAGCGACATGAGCAATCTCTACATGGGATTTTAAGACAGGAGATTCATTTTGATCAGAATCAATGACGTCTGCAAGACCTATATCATGGGCGAGGAAATCGTGCGCGCGCTCGATCACGCGAGCCTTCACATTGCGGAGGGCGAATTTGTCGGGGTGGTCGGGCCGTCGGGCAGCGGGAAGTCCACGCTGATGAACATCATCGGCTGTCTGGATATGGCCGACAGCGGGGAATATCTGCTCGATGGGCAGCGGATCGAGCATTACAGCGAAAACGAACTCGCGCAGATTCGGAACAAGAAGATCGGCTTCATTTTTCAAAACTTCAATCTGCTCGCGAAAATGACGGCGGCGGAGAACATCGAATTGCCGCTCGTCTATCAGCGGGTCGGGCAAAAAGACCGACGGGAGCGCGTCGCGCAGGCGCTCGAACGGGTCGGGCTCACGGACCGGAAGACGCACAAGCCGACGGAGCTGTCCGGCGGGCAGCAGCAGCGCGTGGCCGTCGCGCGGGCGATCGCGACAAACCCGTCCCTTCTGCTTGCCGACGAGCCTACGGGCAATCTCGATTCCCGGACGGGCGAGGAAATCATGCGTCTTTTTGAGGACCTCAACCGCGAGGGCAATACCGTTGTGCTGATCACGCATGACGAGAAGGTCGCCGCGCGGACCGGGCGCACGGTCCGGATTTTTGACGGGCGTATTGAGGAGGGTGTTTGATGTTTGGGCAATCCATGAAGATGGCGTTCGGCGCGATTCTTTCCAACAAAATGCGATCCTTTCTCACGATGCTCGGTATTATCATCGGCGTATTTTCCCTTGTGGTGCTCGTATCGCTCGTCACGAGCGCGACCGGGTCTGTGCAGGCGCAGATTTCGGAAATCGGAAGTGATATGCTGTCGGTGAATATTTTCACGGATCAGGGCAAGCCGATCAAAGCCGCCGATCTTGCGGAAATTTCCGAAAACGAGCACATCGGCAAGGTCGCCCCCGCCGGGACGGTCTATGTGACGGCCAAGTTTGAGCGCGATTCGGCGGACGTCACGGTCTACGGGACCACCGCTTCGTATTTCGAGATACAAAACCTCAAAATCGCGGAGGGCCGGACGCTGCGCGGCTTCGATCTGGAAAACCACACCTACGTCGCCGTCGTCGACGCCAATGTCGCGGAAACGCTCTTTCCCGGCAAAAGCGCGGTCGGCAAGGGCCTTTCGCTGAACGGGACGCGCTTTGAAATCGTCGGCGTATTGGAAAGTAACGATTCGTTTTCCGGCATGATGATGGGATGGAACACGGTCGTCGTGCCGTTCACGACGGCGCAGCGGACTTTTTCGGGCTTCGGCTCGATCCGCAGTTTCTACGCGACAGCCGCTTCAAGCGAGGACGTCGACGCGGCCGAGGCGTATCTTCGCGAATATCTGACCGCGCGCTACGGCACGGAGGATACGTTCAACATCTTCAATATGAATATCCTCGCGGCGACGATGGATCAGGTAATGGCGGTCTTTTCACTGCTTTTCGGCGGCATCGCGGCCATCTCCCTCCTCGTCGGCGGCATCGGAATCATGAACATTATGCTCGTATCCGTGACGGAGCGGACGCGCGAAATCGGCATCCGCAAGGCGATCGGCGCGCGGCGGTCGAGCATTATGAGCCAGTTCCTCATCGAAGCGCTGGCGCTGAGCCTTGTCGGCTGCGCCATCGGAATCGCCCTGTCCGGGCTCACCGTCCTGATCTTCAATATCGCCGCGCGGTCGAGCGAGATGCTGTCGCAGGTTTCGGTCGGCCTGTCCCCCACCGTCGTCATTGTGGCCGTCTGCTTCTCGACGGCAATCGGCCTGCTGTTCGGGCTGTACCCGGCGAACAAAGCCGCCAAAATGCGCCCGATCGACGCCTTGCGGTATGAGTAACATGAAGCAAGAGTTTATCACAATGGCGCACGGCAGCGGCGGGCTGGACTCCGCCGAACTCATGCGCGGCGTGTTCGCAAAACATTTTGACGGCGAGGTTCTGTCCCGTATGGAGGACAGTGCGATAATAACGTTTCCCGCGGGCGCGTTCTCTTCGCCGGACGGCGGCGGGAAGATTGCGGTGAGTACGGACACCTTCGTGGTAAGCCCGCTTGTTTTTCCGGGCGGCGATATCGGGAAACTCGCCGTTTGCGGGACGGTCAACGATGTGCTCATGTCCGGGGCGATCCCGCGGTATCTGGCCTGCGGGTTTGTACTGGAGGTCGGACTGTCAATCGAATTGCTTGACGGGATATGCGCGTCTATGGCGCGGGCGGCGGAGGAATCCGGCACGGCAATCATCGCCGGCGATACGAAGGTCGTCGAGGGCCGTGCGTCGGCCGGCGGCCTTTTCATCAATACGACGGGCATCGGGGTTTTTGAGCGCGGCGCGGCGGGGCGGCCTTTCGCGCCGGCCGCGGCGGGGATGCGCCCCGGCGACGCGGTAATCGTTTCGGGGAACCTCGGCGATCACCACGCCTGTATTCTGAGCGCCCGCATGGGGATTGCGAACCATATCCAAAGCGACTGCGCCCTTTTATCGCCGATCGTGAACGCTTTGAAGGACGGCGGGATCGACGTTCACACAATGCGCGACATCACGCGCGGCGGCCTTGGGACGGTACTCAACGAACTCGCGGTTTCCTCCGGCGTTCGTATCGAACTCGACGAACACGCCCTGCCGGTCAGCCCCGAAGTGAATGCCTTTTGCGGGATCATGGGGCTTGACCCGATGTATATGGGCAATGAGGGAAAGCTTGTTTTTTCGGCGCCCTTCGATCAGGTTGACGAAGCGCTGCGGCTTGTGCGCGGGACGGACATCGGCCGGCAGGCACAGGCGGTCGGCCGCGTCTTCCCGGCCGATTTGGGTGTAAGTTCGCTGCGTGCGCCGGCCGTCGTCAAACACACGGCCATCGGCGGGACGGTCCGCGTCGACGTGCTGTACGGAGAGGGCCTGCCCCGTATCTGCTAACACAATGGGGACGTTCTTTTTTGTGTTATCGGGAAGCACGGAGGCGGTTCTCGCGCTTCCCCCTGCTCCCCTGAATTTTCCCATTTTCCCGTAAAAATAAATATTTTTGTTGCAATCGGGGTGAATATAAGTATAATGAAAGACAACAAGCGGCTACCGCTTTTGGACGGCGGTTTGTTCCGATTAAATGGTAGAAACCGTCTCCGTAAAGAGGCGGTTTCTGTTTATCTGCCTGTCGTCAAACAGGGAAATCATTCCGATAACGACCAGAAGCACAGTCAGCGCAATGCTGATGATCTCATAGTCAGCCGTAGAGTGCAGCGCTTTAGCGCGTTCGCAACCTATCCCGATTTGCGTAAGCAAATCGTTGGAAGGTTGCATTCGAGGACGACAGCGCTTCAGCGCGTTGCGGACGTATCCCGGGCGCTTGCGACCGTTGGAACGTCCCATTCGAGGACGACAGCGCTTCAGCGCGTGGTCGTCTACCGTGGTCGTCTACCGTGGTCGTCTACCGTGGTCGTCTACCGTAGCCATACCTTGGATTCCCGCATAGCAGTCACTTTCATGAAATCAGAGATTTCAGAAAGTGTTGTATAAGGTCTTCTTGCAAATTCCTTGCGGAATTTGAGAAGCACCATTATCGCGGGAATGACAGTATTTTAGCAGGGGTCTGAGC
>JAITNA010000197.1 GCA_031290715.1 Eubacteriales Family XIII. Incertae Sedis bacterium
TAGTAGGCGCCGCCTTCGC
Source organism: Eubacteriales Family XIII. Incertae Sedis bacterium (assembly GCA_031290715.1). Classification (GTDB taxonomy): domain Bacteria; phylum Bacillota; class Clostridia; order Peptostreptococcales; family Anaerovoracaceae; genus JAITNA01. The sequence continues at coordinate 20 of JAITNA010000197.1, forward strand.
CGATATCCTCGGGCATCGCCGCCGGATCGATCTGCTTCATCTGCTCGTTTTTGAGTTCCGTAATCCCCGAGAGATCGACGTTCCAGTACGTGACCAACGCCACGATAACGCCGCAGGCCAGCACCAACATGCAGTCCGCCAGATTTACGATGTACGCGGAAGGATTGACGTCCTCCCCAAGGCCGCCGCGCCCGCGAAACCGCCCTTGCCTGAATTGTCCCGCCATTTAGTGTTTCCTCCTCGGCTTATTTTTGATCTCCTGAAATTCCTTGACCGGATCCCCTGAATACCTTGCGGGCAAGACAATGCCCGCTTCCCGCGCAACGGCGGCTTTGTCCACGACGCAGCTCATGATCGATTCAAGAACGTTGATATACTCGTTATACCACCCGGAGCGAATTTTGGAAATCACAAGCGCGATAATCGCGCAAACCAATCCGCAGACGGTTGCGTCGAAAGCGACCAACAGCGATTGCGACAAGGCCAGCGTATCGCCCTTCCCGAGCGCGACGATCCCCGGCCCGAGCGGGATCAAGGTCCCCATCAAGCCGAGCAGCGGCGCGATTTTGGAAATGACGTCCGTCCAGGCAAGACGGCTTTGATAATGCTTTTCCGTATCATTGACCATGATTTGCGCCAAGGCAAACAAGGGCTCCGCCGGAAGCCCCATATTTTGCGACACCGTCACCAAGGCCGCCTTTTGGAATTTCAGCAATTTACCGGAAACAAGAACTTCTGTGACCTTTTCATAATCGGCATCGTTGATTTCGTTGACAATCAAAGGCATATTTTGCTTGAAATGCCGCCGTTCGGTAAAAAATTCCGTGACCACCCGGCCCAACAAGAACAGGACCGCCGCAATCAGCAAAATAATGACCGCCATCGTCGGCGCCAACAGGCCTTGCGCGATGCTGTGCATGATGTCCAATAAATAGGTATCTTCGTATACGTTCATTCACATCTCCCCTACTGCTTCCGATAAGGCGGATAGCTGTTGCCGAGCAGCTCCAGCGCGTCCTCATCGCTGATCTCGACCCAATACATGATGCTGTAAAATTCCTTGACGCGTTCGACCATATCGATATCGTACAAATCCGGGTACAGCATATTCGCCGCCCACTGGATGCCAATGAAACGATTGACGCCGGGAGGCCGGTCGCACCAGGCGAACGGCGCGTTGGGCATCGTATAGACCCGGCCCGTTTTGACGGCCTTGATGTTTTCCCAATTGGGATTGGTCCGAATGATCTCATCGGCGCCGCCGCGGATCACACTGTCCCAGGCAATGATGACGTCGGGGTCCCAAGCCAGCACGGACTCGAGAGAAACGGTCGTCATGCCCAAATCAGGTATTTCTTCCACCGCGGCCACATTCTTGGCCTTGGCGATCTCGAAGGTCAGCGCGTGCTGCGAAATATTGGGTTCGGTCGCCAAGCCGAACGGCCCCTCCGCGTAATAGAGCGAAACCCTTTTGCTCTCATCGACGTGACTCATGGCTTCTGTGACTTCGTCGTAGATCCCTTCGAGGTAAGACGCGATTTTTTCAGCCCGTTCCTCGCGGCCCATGATATCCCCGATGAAGCGATAGGCTTCCGCGATTTTGTCAAATGAGCCATCCACCAATACAACAGGGATTCCTGTGGCTTTCTGAAGGCTTTCCGCGTCCGAAATATTGGAGCCGGTCAGACCCACCCCGCTGATGGAGAAAATCAATTGAATGTCCTGCGCCATCAACATCTCGCGGTCGATTTCCCCGCCGCCGCTGAGCGAACCCATGTAGAGCAAATCCGTCGTTTCGGGCGGCAGGTATTTCAGCTCCTCTTTCGTGAATTGAATGCCGGTCCCGCCCTGAAGCTCGGGCGCCAACGAAAAAACAAAAACCTGCGCCAAGGCGCTGGTATAGTAGATTCGTTCCAATTTGTTTGCGGTCGGTATCGTCACCTCGCGGCCGGCGTGGTCAATGACCGTGCGCTGGCCGCGAAAGACTTCATCGCCGCGCGCCGACCGGCAAGCGGTCAGCGCCGTGAAACTCCCAAGCAGCATTACTAAGATCAGGATGGCAATGCCGCAATTCTTTCGTGTGTGCCTCAACTATTCGCCATCCCCCTGTTCTTCTGTTTTTGTACCCCCCTGTTCTTCCGGGTCCGCCGCGACCGCGGGATCGGGCGATTGCGGCGCTTCATAGGCCGGTAGCTCATCCTCTGTGATTGCGGGGGGAATAGGCTCCGGCAAAGACCTGACCTCGGATACAAGCTCGGGTACAGGCTCGGGTTCGGGAACAGGCTCAAGAACATTCTTATCCACAGGAATACTGCCGATATTCATACCGGCCACTTTTTGTAAGATGCGCATGGCGTCGGTCATTGTGATCAGGCCGTCGCCGTCCATATCGAGCGCGTCGTACTGCGCTTGCGTGAGCTGTCTCGCGCCGACGATAGACTGCAGGGCGGCCGTCACATCGGTAAGCGTGACCAATCCGTCGCCGTCGAAGTCGCCCGAGCCGGGCTCGCCGGTCGGCAATCCCACGACCTCATTCCACTTCGCGTAAAGCGTGAGGTTTGCCGTGATTGGCATACTTTCAAAAGCAAACGCGTTTTCA
>JAITNA010000072.1 GCA_031290715.1 Eubacteriales Family XIII. Incertae Sedis bacterium
ATTTCCGCCAAATAAAAAAGGACATCCGCTCACGGTCGCCAAACCGAACCAAGTGCCATAAAGACCCAAAGTCTGTGGGCGGATGCCCTTGTTGGGATCTTTATGCAGCCCCGAGGGGCTGTTCGATTTGGCAAGCAGATTATACCATAAAAAACGACTTGATTTGATATGGCGTGCATCAAACTCATCAAAGGACTTTTTTGATCAGCGCTTGTGAAGTCCTTTGTTTTGCGAACGGATAGGCTATGAGCGTGAGCAGGACGGAAATACCCGCGAAGATGAGCAGCATACGAATGTCCGCGCCGGCCGCGGCGGGGTCGCTTCCGCTCATCACCTCGCGATAGGCGTCAATCGCGTACGTGAAGGGCAGAAAAGGCGCAAGCTGCGAGATGAAGCTCTTTCCGAGAATCGCGGGAAGCGTACCCGAGGCGCAAACGAGCTGAAAGATCAGCAACAGCAGCGCAAGCGCTTTGCCCGGGATGTCGAACAGGTTGAGCAGCTGCATGATACAGAAGAACGAGAAGGCGACTGCGGAGATCAAAAACGCGAAATCCGGGGCGCCCGCGTGGGGAATGCCGACGAACTTTGCGGCCGCGAGAACGAAAACGATTTCCAAGGCCAACAGCAGCAGATAAAGCGGCCAGCGGCCGAACACAGCCGAAAAGCGATTTTTGCCGGCGAGCTTTTCGGACGGGAACGGGCTGAAGATGAAAAACAGGAGCAGCCCCCCAAGCCAGAAGCACAGCGTGAGAAACATCGGGGCATAGCCATATCCGAAGTATTCAAGCTCCCCGTAGGTATCTTCCTGTACGGCGATGGGTTCCGCGATATAGTCGGCATAGGCATCCGCGCCGGCCGTCAGCGAAGCTCCGATTTCAGAGGAGCCATCCGCAAGGCCCTTATTCAAATCCGCAGCCCCTGTGAATAACTCGTTTGCTCCGTCCGCCGCGCCCGCCAGCCCGTCCGTCAGCTCTTCTGTGCCATCCCTCGCCGCCGCCAATCCGGATAATAAGGTTTCCGTGCCGCTTTTCAGGGAAGCTGCGCCCTGATCGACGGCGCCGATTGCCGCAGTAAGCGCAAGCGATCCTGACGCGAGGTTTTGCGCGCCCGTGTTGAGCTGCGTCATGGCGACTCCGGCCCCGGAGAGTCCTTGTTCGAGAGAATCGAGCCCTTGTTCAAGCGCGGCTCCCGCGCCAAGCAGCGTCCGGCTTTGCGCGGTATCCTCCGGTGTACCCAATGCGGACGACGCGCCGGCCGCATATGCGCGAATCCCCGAAGCCGCCGCGAAGATCGTGGGCGCGGACGGATTTGCGCTGTACAAGCCCGCTGAAATCTGCGTGATCGCGGTGTAAAGCGGCGGATCAGAAACCCCCGAGGCAATCCCCGGCGTATAACCCGAATCATACAAGCCGTTTGCGATATTTGTCAGCGACTGAATCACGGCTTGTTCCTGCGGTGTCGAATCCGGGAGCGTCTGAACAAGGGACAGGATGGCATCGTGCGCGTTTTTCGCGCCCTGCGCCGCCGCGTCCATACTGCCCGCCGCCGTCCGGATGCCGCCCGCCGCCGTTTCGGAAAGCGATGATATCTGGGGCAGCGGCTCCCGCAAAGCGAGCAGCCCTCCGTTCAGCGCCGCCGCCGCTTCCCTGAGCGAAGCGGCGCCATTTTCGGCGTTTTGTATGCCCGCGAGCGCAAGCGCCGTTCCCGCGGCAAGCTGATTTGTATTCGCGGGAAGTTCCGCCGCGCCGGACCGAAGCGCGGACGTGCCGTCCCGGAGGTTTTCCGCGCCCGTGCGCAAATCTGTCCCGCCCGCGGCGAGATTTTCCGCGCCGTCCTCGATCAGCAAGGCGCCGTCATAAGCGTTCGCAATCCCGTTCGCAAGCTCATCCGCGCCTTCCGACAGCGCGCCCGCCCCATCTGCGGCTTCGTCAAATCCATCTTTGGCATCATACAGCCCTTCGGCAAGCGCTTCTGTATACTGTTTGCTGATTTCCGCGTTCACGGTACGGTAGATTTCATTTTCGATTCGTGAGGACAGGGCTGAGAGCATGGCGTTTTTCCGTTCGTTCGAGAAAAAGATGATCTCAGCTTGCCGCGGCGCGGACGTTTCCCCGGCGGAAACTTTCGCGGAGAAATCCCGCGGAATGATCACGGCCATATAGTACGGGCTTTGCGCCGGCCCCCCATCCAATAACATTCCTGTTTCTTCCGTCCAGCGCACGGTATCGTTTTTAAGGATGGATTCCGCAAGCTCCGCGCCGTAGTTTTTCTTCACATCACCCGATTCTGTTCCTTCATCGAGGTTGACGACGGCGACCGGCAGCTCCTTCATGCGCTCATACGGGTCCATGAAAACGTACACGTAAAGCAGGCCGAACAACGCGACGATAAGCGGGACGACAAGTATCGCCGCCCATGTCAGCTTCCTCGAAAAAGCCGTCCGAAAAGAATCAAGTATTATGTCCCTCATAAATTGCATCCTCCGCATGGTTCTGTTATTATTACCATATGAAATCATACATCCGTATGGTTTTGATGCAATAGACAATGTGACGGCAAGTGTATGGTTTTGAATGGTTTTGAAAGGAGATTTTACGCTAATGAACGAGCAAAAGAGCCGAACGACGAAGAAGCGGCTTGCGGCGGCGCTTGAATCGCTCATGCGCGAGAAGCCGCTCGCGAAGATTGCCATTCGGGAGATTGCGGCGCGGGCGGGCGTCGACCGGCAGACCTTCTACTATCATTTTGAAACATTGGATCAGGCGGTCCGGTATCTGTGCATGGAAAAGTTCGCCGCAATCGCCGTTGACAAGGCAAGCGAGCGGAATCTGCGCGAAATCCTGCGCACGCTGCTGACGCACATTGACGCGGACCGGGAATTTTTCGCCTTATTGATCGACACGGTCGGGCGGGGCACGCTCAAAACCTACCTCAGCGACCGCACGGCAAAAATCGCGAACGCCATCATCGGCGCGGCGCTCGAAGGCGGGAGGGTGAGGGATAAGGAGAAGGAATTTGCCGCTTCGTACTGTCTGGCGGCGACGGCGACACTCGTCGAAAGCTGGATACGCGGAGAAATCCGGCTGTCCGCGCCCACGTTTGTCAGCCTGCTTTGCCGCGCCCCCGAGTGGATTGCAAGCGGGATGAGGGAGCATTGCTGAAAAAACTTTACTGCGGGTCAAGCGTCAAGATTCGGCTCCGAGTCTTCCGGCAGGAGGCTTTCATAGGTCCGGCCCCGCAAACGCCCCCGCCATTCTTTTTTCGCTTCCGCAAGGATTTCCGGTTTTTTTACCAGATCAAAGGCGGCGCCCGCCAGCGTTTTCGCCGCGGCGGTCACGACCTTCTCTCCGGCCGCGGTCCCGCCCAAACTTGTCACGGCCCAGTTGTGCCAGCCGAAGGCTTCGGACGGCGCAAGCTGAATGTTCAAAAATCCGATGGGCGCAAACCAACTGTATTCCGACGAATCCGTGACCGGCTGCCCGCTCAGTTCGACAGGCAGGATCTCGCCCGAATACCCTGTTTCCGGAACGCCGAGTGTTCTTTGGAGCGCCTTCGCGAGCGCTTCCTCTTCCCGCGTGAACTGCGGCAGCCCCGCTTCCCGCAGATTTTTATCGAGTAATTCCGACATCTTCAGATTGGGAAGGAGCTCATGCGTCGCCGCGATCATTTCCTGTTTCACCCCGGTTCCGGTCGCGAGGGCGCAGCCCCTTGCGCAATCGCCCGCCCGCTTGAGCGCGTCCGCCGCCATTTCCGCGTTGGCCATGCGCCCGACGCACCACAAAGTGTGCTTGTCCGGAACCACATTCGGAAAGCTCATTCCGACATCGGGGAACGCGTAATTGAATGTGGTAGGCATACTCTCCGGCCCCGGCGGGAGATGTTCGCGGAGAAATTCAAGCGCAACGCCCATGAGGACGCCCGCGTCCTGTGCGCTTCGCCCGTGCCATGGCGCGTTTCCGTGGGCGGCCTTTCCCTCGAAATGGTACTTCACGTTGAAATACGCGTTCGACTTACAGGCGCCGCCCAAATTTCGATGGGAGGGGTGAAAATCCAAAAATGCGTCTACGTTATTAAAACATCCCGCCCTTGCCATAAAGGGTTTGCCGACGCAAAGCTCTTCCGCCGGCGTTCCGAACACTTTGATGGTGATTTCGACGCCTTCGCTTTGGGCCCAGTCTTTGAGCGCACAGGCGGCGAGCGGCCCGCCGACCGCAATCAGGTGGTGCGTGCAGCCATGCCCCGGCCCGCCCGGGATGAGCGGTTCCCTGCCGGCCGCGCCTTTTTTTTGAGAAAGCCCCGGCAGCGCGTCGTATTCGGAGCTGAATCCGATCACGGGGGCGCCGGACCCGAATACCGCGATAAAGGATGTCGGCAGGCCGGCAAGCCCCCGTTCCACCGCGAAGCCCCGCTTTTCGAGAAGCGCGGCGACTTGTTCCGCGGCAAAATATTCCCGCAGCGGCAATTCCGGGTTTTCCCAAATCTCCGCCGCCGCCGCCAAAAAATCCGGCCGATTTTCATCGATCCAATCAAATAATGATTTTTTATCCCTCATTTCGTACCTTTCTCATGTACCTTTCTCCGTACCTTTCTCCGGCGGCGCGACGGCGATTTCCTTGATACAGAACTCCCTGCCGCCGAGCAGTTCAAGTTCCTTGCCGCCGCACGCGGGGCATACGCCTTTGTGCTCTTTCGCGCGGAACACCTTCCCGCACGCCTTGCACAGGGCGTTGGCCGGCAGGATTTCGACCTCAAGCCGCGCCTGTTCGAGGATCGTCCCCTCCGCGGCCGCGGGGTAGACCGCTTCGACATAGGCCGGAATCATGGAGGACAGTTCGCCGATCTGAAGGACGAGCGCTTCGATATGATCCGTCAGCGCGTTCTCCGCGGCGAACTGTTCCACCTGTTTGACGACCTCCATGACGACACCCAATTCATGCATATGCTGATTTTACCATGCTTTCCTCACGCGCGGGGACGAACTTCTTCTTGAACTTCGTTTTGAATTTCTTCATGGTGTCTATTCAGACCCTCCGGGAAAACTGCTGTCATTCCCGCGAATGCGGGAATGACAAGGTTTCTGCCGCATACCTCTGAATAGACACTCTTCATGAACTTCTTTTTTGCCCGAGCCTGTCAGCCGGTCTTTGATCTTTTTCGCGGCGATCCGGCCCTTGCGTTTGATCACGGTCTTGAGCACCGGGGCTTTGATATCCTCCCATGCGACGCCCGCGCCGTCGTATTTGCGTTCGAGCGCGATCGCGTCAAACTTGCATTTCGTCACGCACTGCCCGCAGCCGACGCAGAGAAATTCGTCGCGGACCACAGCGCCGCAGCCAAGGCAGCGTTCCGTTTCCTTTTTTACCTGTTCTTCGGTGAACGTGCCGCGCCCATCCCGGAATCGCGCCGCGTCCGCCGCGTCTTCCCGCGGAGCCCGCTGCCGCGGCGTATTGTCAAAGCCCTCGATCACGGCGCTTTCCTTGTCGAGCGATTTGTATTCCCGCCGGTCGCGCCCGATCACCAAATCCTGTCCTTTTTGGACGAAGCGGTGGATCGAAATCGCGCCCTCTTTGCCCATCGCAATCGCGTCGATGGCAAACTTCGGCCCCGAAAGCGCGTCGCCGCCGATGAAGATATCCGGCTCATCCGATTGCAGCGTGAAGTCGTCACAGACCGCGGCGCCGTTCGGCCGCAGCGCCGCCCTGCTCCCTTCGAGCAGCCCGTCCCATTCGGCCGATTGCCCGACGGACAAAAGCACATGGTCGGCGGCTACGGTAATCGTTTCACGCTCATCATACCGCGGCGCAAACCGGCCCTCCGCGTCAAAAACAGAAACACACTTCATGAATTCGACACCGCAAACCTTACCGTTCTCGGTCAAAATGCGTTTCGGCCCCCGGCCGTTATTGATCTCAATCGATTCAGAAAAAGCTTCTTCGATTTCCTCCGCAAGCGCGGGCATTTCGTCCCGGCTTTCGAGGCAGTAGATCGCCGTGCTGTCCGCGCCGCAGCGCACCGCCGACCTCGCGACGTCGATCGCGACATTGCCGCCGCCGATCACAA
>JAITNA010000207.1 GCA_031290715.1 Eubacteriales Family XIII. Incertae Sedis bacterium
TGCAAGCGCTTAAATAAACTGCAATGGCGTCCCATCGGTATGATATACTTCTTGCATGGAGAAGAATGTCCGCAATTGTTTCAGGTTGTTTTGGGCTTGTGTTTATCTTTCGGCTTTGACGGTCGGGGGCGGCTATGTCATTGTGCCGCTTATGCAGAAAAAGTTTGTGGAGGAGCTCGGCTGGCTTCGGGAGGACGAGATGCTGAGTTTTGTGGCCATCGCGCAGTCGGCTCCGGGCGCGATCGCGGTCAATACGGCCAATTTAGTCGGGTGGAAGCTCATGGGTTTCCCTGGCGCGGCCGTCGCCTTGGCCGGGACGATTCTGCCGCCGATGGTGATCATCATTATTGCGGCTTTGCTCTATCAGCGGTTCCGCGGGATTCCGGCGGTCGGCGCGGTCTTTCTCGGGATGTCGGCCGGCGTCGGGGCGCTGATCATGGACGCGGTCTGCACGATGCTCGGCGGGATCCTCAAACGGCGCAAGGCGCCGCCCGTCTGCCTTTGCGCCGCCGCTTTTGCCGCTGCGTTTTTCTTGCATGTCAATGTGGTTTGGATTTTGATTTGCGCGGCCGTTTTTGGAATAATCGCCGGGTCGCGTGCGAATTCAAAAGGCGGCGGTGAGGGAGGGCCGCTTTGATGGGGCTTGTTCGGCTTTTTTGGAGCTTTCTTCAGGTGGGTTTGTTTACCTTTGGCGGCGGCTACGCTTCGCTTCCGCTTGTGCGGGAACAGGCGGTGGAGATCAATGGCTGGTTGACGATGCCGGAATTCACGGAATTGCTCACGATCTCGCAGATGACGCCGGGGCCCGTTTCCATCAATCTCGCGACCTTTGTCGGGCTTCGGACCTACGGGCTGCCGGGCGCTGTGCTTGCGACCGCGGCCTTTGTGCTGCCGTCTTTCATTCTCGTGTCCGTGCTTGCGCTGCTATACCGGAGATACAGCGAGATTCGCGTGGTTGGGAACGCGCTCGCGGGCCTGCGTCCGGCTTCGGTCGGCCTGATTTTGGCGGCCGGGCTGTCAATCGTTCTGATGGCTTTCTTCGGGGACGGTGATATCTTTGTATTATTCGGTTCCGGTTCCGCTTCCGTGTCTGTCGACTATGCCGCGGCCGCGCTTTTTGCCGCGAGTTTTTTCCTGCTGCGCCGATTCAAGCTGCCGCAATACGCGATTATCCTCGGCTGCGGGGCCGTGGGCGGCGCAGTGTATACCATCATGTAGAGTACAGGAGGGTTTTGATATGGCTGTCGCCGCCGCTTATCTCGTTCCGCATCCGCCGCTGATTTTTCCGGAGGTGGGGCGCGGGAAACAATTGGAAATCCGGGAAACCACGGATGCTTACCTTGCGGTTTCGGAGGAGGTCGCCGCGCTGCGCCCGGATACGGTCGTCGTCGTTTCGCCGCACGCGGTGATGTACGCCGACTACTTTCATATTTCGCCGGGCCGGTCGGCCGCGGGGGATATGAAGCAGTTTGGGGCATCCGGGCTGAGGATCGGCGCGGATTACGATGAGGAATTTGCGGAGCGTTTGGCGTCGCTGTCCGACGACCGCGGATTTCCGGCGGGCGTTCTCGGGGAGAAGGACGGGCGCCTTGACCACGGGACGTCGATCCCCGTGCGCTTCCTGAAAACCGCTTTTGAAAAGGCGGGGATTTGGGGGGTGCGCTTTGTGCGCGCGGGCGTTTCCGGCCTGTCCGTCGAAGATCATTATCGTTTCGGGCTGCTGATTCGCGAAACGGCGGCGGTGCTTGACCGAAAGACCGTTTTCATCGCAAGCGGCGATTTGTCGCACAAATTGTCGGACAGCGGGCCATACGGATACGCGCCCGAGGGGCCGGCGTTTGACAAGTTGGTCATGAAAACGGTACGGACCGCGGACTTCCTGCCAATCCTCGAATTGGGATCGGATTTTTGCGAAAAAGCGGGGGAATGCGGGCACAGGCCCCTTGTCGTCATGGCCGGCGCGCTCGACGGCGACGCGGTCGTTTCCAAACTCTTTTCCTACGAAGGGCCTTTCGGCGTCGGCTACGGGGTCGGGTCTTTTCTTGTGACCGGGCGTTCAGAGGAACGCTGTTTTCTCGATCGTTATTTGGAAAACGAAAGGGCGCGCGCGGAAGCGCGCAGACGGCGGGAGAGCCCGCAGGTCAGCCTGGCGCGAAGGACGGTGGAGTGCTATGTCCGGACAGGGCGGCTGTATGAAGCGCCGGAGCCGCTGCCGCCGGAACTTCGGGAGAGCCGGGCGGGTGTTTTCGTTTCGATAAAAAAACAGGGTGCGCTGCGCGGGTGTATCGGTACGATCGCGCCCGCTGCGGAAAACGTCGGGGAGGAAATCCGCGGGAACGCGGTGAGCGCCGCGGCGCGGGATCCGCGCTTTGACGCGATTACGCCGGAGGAACTGCCGTACCTCTCCTATTCCGTCGATGTGCTGCAGCCCGCCGAGGAGATCCGCGGCGAGTCTGCGCTCGACCCGAAACGCTACGGCGTCATTGTGACGCTCGGCGGCAAGCGCGGCCTGCTCCTGCCGGATTTGGAGGGCGTTGATACCGCGGACGAGCAGCTGCGCATCGCCATGCAAAAGGCCGACATTGCGGAGCGCGACCGCGGAAGGGTCAAGCTGGAGCGCTTTGAGGCCGTGCGGTATACATGAGCGTCCTGACAGGCGATGGGGGCCCCGAATATGTTTGCGATCTGTGTCCGAACCTGTGCCGTTTGCGGCGCGGGGATGCGGGCGCTTGCCGGGCGCGCGCCGGCGGTGAAAAGGCGGTCGTCAGCCTGAACTACGGCAAACTGACTTCGATTGCGCTCGATCCGATTGAAAAGAAGCCGCTTTCGCGCTTTCATCCGGGTTCAAAAATTTTGTCGATCGGGAGTTTCGGCTGCAATCTGCGCTGTCCCTGGTGTCAGAACCACGGTATTTCCATGGCGGGCGCCGAGTCGCCGCTTCACGTGGAAACCGCCGATCCGCAGGGGGTCGCCGAAGAGGCGGCTCGGCTGTCGCCCGCGGGGAATATCGGCGTCGCCTACACTTACAACGAGCCGCTCGTCGGTTTTGAGTTTGTGTATGATACGGCGCGGGCCGTGAAAGCGCGCGGGCTCAAAAATGTCCTCGTGACAAACGGATACGCAAACGGGCCGTACTGGGAGAAACTGCTGCCCCTTATGGACGCGATGAATATCGATTTGAAGTCGTACCGTGCGGATTTTTACAAGCGGATCGGCGGGGATCTCGATGTCGTCAAGGCCAACATCCGGTCCGCCGCCGCGCAGTGCCGCGTGGAGCTGACCTGTCTGCTCATCGACGGCGAAAACGACAGCGGCGCGGAGATGGAGGATATGGCGGGCTTTATCGCGGGGATATCGGAGGACATCCCCTTGCACATATCGCGGGCTTTCCCGCGTTATCGTTACACGGGCAGGGCGCCGACGAACCTTGAAAGCATGCGCCGCGCCGCGAAAATCGCAAAAAAACGCTTGCGTTACGTCGAGCTTGGTAATATTTGACCCAATTTGAGCAAATTGAGCAAATTTTGCATTTATTTATGTTACAAACGGTGAAATAAATAGTATAATGACATTATTCAGACATGGAACTTTAGAAATATTTGGGAATGATTTGGGAATGAGGGGCAGGCGATGCGGATAACGGACGCTCAAAGTAAAAAACTCTTGGAGTATAGCGGGACGGTTCAGTTGAAGCAGTTGGCGATGAGTTTCGCGCTGACGCGGTTCAAGAACAAGTACAAGGCAAATCCTTCTCCGGAGGTGATTGCTTCGTGTACGAATGATTTGAATTTGCTGTTCAGCAAGTACGAAAGTATCATGCGGGACGATTTTGCGTGGATTACAAGCCTGTAGGCGGGGGGAACGGATATGTTGGTAACACCGGAAAAAGCAAAGGCGCTGGTTGAGAGCGGGAAACTGCTGCACATCTCGGGAGCGGAATCATTACTCAAAGAACTTCCGAGGGGCAATTGGATCGGCGGGTCTACGGAATATTTCCTCGGCGAGGGCGGGGGGAGCGTGACGGACGCGCTCATTTCGGTCGTCGAGCTGCCGTTTGACCGATTCAAAATCGTATCCTACGACGCGGACAGCATCGCGGGCATCGTGGGCGACACATACGATAATGGCTTTACGCTCGCGATTGTGCCTTTCGACAGCCCTGTGCACAGAAAATACGCGCTCGAGTCGGCGCAGTGGGAGGGTCTGTATCTGAGCGCGATCCTCGGCTGGGTCGCCGGATATCATCTGTCCTCGACGCGTCAGACGGCGGTCACGGTCAACGGCTATACGGGGGCGGTCAGCGAAACGGGCGCGGCGGCGCTGCACGTCGAGCTGCCGCAGGGCAAGACGGCGCAGATTGATATCATCAATATCTTTGAGCCGGACAGGGAGCGGCCAAGCGTCTTTTTTGCCGAAGATACCTTAGAGGTCAAGGACTGCGCGATCGGCGGCAAGGTCGTGAATTTCGCGCGGCATCTCCGCGAAAATCAGGTGAACACAAAGCTGCCGCTTGTGGGGGATTATTCGGGCGCTTATGTCAATGTCTCATTCAAGGAGATCGTGGGGGATACCGTGTATCTGTACGCGCCGGTCGCGGCCGGGATCGAGTATCACCTCGCGCGGGGCGTCGACGACTACGAATCGGCCTTCCGCGAAAAACTCGACTTGATCGAGGATTCGTCGGACTACGTGTTTGCCTGCAACTGCATTCTGAATTTCCTCTACGGCGGCCTTGAGGGCAAGGACCTTGGCAGTCTGTACGGGCCGGTCACTTTCGGCGAGATCGCGTGGCAGGTGATCAACCAGACCTTGGTGTATCTGCGCGTGCGGTAGCGCGGCGGCGCGGGGCAGGGCGGGGCTTTTGTTTGCGCGCGGGCGGCGTCCTGTGATACCCGATTGGCTGACGGAAACGGCGGTCGCGCACCGCGGTTACCATAATAATGATTCTGTTTTTGAAAACTCATTGCCCGCTTTTGCGGCCGCGGTCCGTGCGGGATTTGCAATCGAACTCGATGTTCAGCTCACAGGGGACGGGGAGCTCGTCGTATTTCACGATTTCAATTTGAATCGTCTGACGGGACTGGATCGCTTGGTCCGGAAAACGTCCATGGATCAGATTCGCGCGCTTCATCTCGGCGATACACAGGATCGTATTCCCACTTTAGAGGAAGCGCTCGACCTCGTGTCGGGGCGCGTACCCCTTTTGATCGAAACCAAGAACGGCAATACGGAATATTTGCTGGAGGATCAGCTTTGCGGGACGCTTCGGGAATACGGGGGCCTGTTCGCGATCCAGTCCTTCAATCCGCTGTCGCTCGCCCGCATCCGGAAAAATCGGCCGGATATCCCGCGCGGCCAGCTGGCTTCCCGCTTCACGGGCGCGGAGGGGGAGGGGATCGCCGCGTGGAAGCGTGTCTGCCTGCGGCATTTTTGGCTCAATGTGTTCAGCCGCCCGGATTTCATTTCCTACGCGATTCACGATTTGCCAAGCCGCCGTGTCGCGTCTTTCCGCGCAAAAGGGCTGCCCATCCTCGGCTGGACCGTGCGAAGCGGCGAGGATAGGGAAACGGCCGCGCGGTATTGCGATAATATTATTTTTGAGGAGTGCTGATTTTTTCGGAAGACTTGAGTGAAACGATATATATTTCATTCCTGCATATTCAGCAAAGGGAAAACGCGAATAGCATTTAATTTTGATGATCGCTTGGAAACTTTGCCGATCGACATAACGTGCGATGCCAAGCTTAGGCTGAATGTCTATTTTCAAGATGTCAAGTGGGGCGAAGGCGTACAGCCGGATGAAATGTTTGAGCAAAAGCTGAAAAATATATATGAATTGCGAAAAAATAAAC
>JAITNA010000236.1 GCA_031290715.1 Eubacteriales Family XIII. Incertae Sedis bacterium
CAGCACGATGTTGACAAGCCGTCCCGGCACACCGACGACCTTCGCCGCCTCCTGTCCTTTCGTCAACGCTTTCACCTCGTCCAATTCGCAGACATACGCCGCGAGTTCCTGCGCAGACAAGCCCGCCGGGACCGACGCCTTTCCCTTCACCTTCCCGTTGATCTGGAAAGCGATCTCCTCCGTATCGAGTATCAGTGCTTCCTCGTCATATTCCGGCCACGCCGCCAGAAGCACCGACTCCTCATGCCCGTATGCCGCCCACAGCTCCTCGCAAACATGCGGCGTGAACGGCGACAAAATCAGGATGAGTTTCTCCGCTGCGTCCCGAAGCAGCGCCGTGTTCGCCCCGCCGCCGTCGCGGTACCTATAGACCGCGTTCACCAATTCCATGATCGCACTGATCGCTGTATTGAAATTGTACCGCTCGCCCACATCCGATCCGACCTTGCGAACCGCCGCGTTCAGCGCGAAATTCAATTCCCGGTCCGCAGCACAAGGAACACAAGGGGAAACACAAGGGGACGGTTCATCCGTGTTGCCGGAAACACAAGGGGACGGTTCATCCGTGCCACCGTGTTCATCGCCGCCCGGCCGCGCGCCCCGAACAAGCGGCAGCAAACTCTGCGCGAGCCGCCACACGCGCCCGATGAAGCGATAGCTGCCCTCCACGCCCGTGTCCGACCACTCAAGCTCCTTCTCGGGGGGCGACGCGAACAGAATGAACAGCCGGGCCGTATCCGCGCCGTACTTCGCGATAATTTCCTCCGGCGAAACGACATTGCCGACCGACTTACTCATCTTCTTGCCGTCTTTCAGCACCATGCCCTGCGTGAGCAGACGCGCAAAAGGTTCATCGGCAGGCGAATATCCGATATCATACAAAAACTTCGTAAAGAACCGCGCGTACAGCAAATGAAGAATCGCGTGCTCGACGCCGCCGATGTACTGATCGACGGGCATCCATTTTTTCACCTTGTCCTCCGCGAAGATCCGCCCGCCGTTCCGCGCGTCCGTATAACGCAGGAAATACCAGGACGAATCCAAAAAAGTATCCATCGTATCGATCTCGCGCTCGGCCGGCCCGCCGCAGACCGGGCAGACCGTATGCCGGAACGCCTTGCTCGTCGTCAGCGGCGATTCGCCCTTGCCGCTGAACGTGACGTCCGTCGGCAGCAGCACCGGAAGATTTTCCTCCTTCTCCGCGACCCAGCCGCAAACCGGGCAATGGATCATCGGGATGGGCGTACCCCAGTAACGCTGACGGGAGATGAGCCAATCGCGCAGCCGATAGTTGACCGCAGCCGTCCCAAAACCCTCAGACTCCGCGAACGCCGTGATCTCGCGAATCGCGTCCTTATTATTCATTCCATTGAAGCGGCCGCTGTTGATCATCACCCCCTCGGCGACGAAAGCTTCCTTCAAATCGTTCACATCGATGTCGTCCCGCCCCGGCTCGACGACAGGGATGATATCAAGCCCGTACTTGACCGCGAACTCGAAATCGCGCGTATCGTGCGCGGGCACCGCCATGATCGCGCCCGTGCCGTAGTCCATCAGGACATAATTGGCGATGAAAATAGGTATCCGCGCGCCGTTCAGCGGGTTGACCGCGTAGCGCCCGATGAACAGCCCCTCCTTTTCGAGCGCCGCGGAGCTGCGGTCGATGTCGCTCATATGCTGCAATTTTTCGAGAAAATCCAAGACCTGCCCCTCGTATTCCGTCCCCGCCGTGAGCGGAAGGGCAAAGGGGTGCTCCGGCGCGAGGACCATATAGGTCGCGCCGAACAGCGTATCCGGCCGCGTCGTGAAAATCCGAAGCTTCCCGTCATAGCCCTCGATGTCAAAATCCACCTCCGCGCCCGTGCTGCGCCCGATCCAGTTTTGCTGCATCGTTTTGACGGACGCGGGCCACTCCGTCAGCCGTTCGAGGTCGTCGAGCAGCCGCCCCGCGTACTTCGTGATCGCCAGATACCACTGATCGAGATTTTTCTTGCCGACGACCGTCCCGCAGCGCTCGCACGCCCCGTCGACGACCTGCTCGTTGGCCAATACCGTTTCGCAGGACGGGCACCAATTGACCGGATTCTTCTTCTTGTACGCCAGTCCCGCCTTGAAAAACTGCACAAAAATCCACTGCGTCCACTTGTAATAGTCCGGCAGGCACGTCGCGACCTCCCGCTCCCAATCGTAGCTGATCCCGAGCTGCTTCAACTGCCCGCGCATCTCCGCCATATTCTCCCGCGTCCAGTCGTCGGGCGGGGTCCCGTTCTTGATCGCCGCATTCTCCGCCGGCAGCCCGAACGCGTCCCAGCCCATCGGGTGCAGCACATTGTAGCCCTTCATGCGGAGATAACGCGCCGCGACATCTCCAATGGAATAATTTCTCACATGCCCCATGTGCAATTTCCCGGATGGGTACGGAAACATTTCGAGGATGTAGAAAGGTTCGCCCGGCGCATTCTCATCCGTCCGAAACAGCCCGTCCCGCGCCCAACGCTCCTGCCACTTCCGCTCTATCTCCCAAAAATCATACTTCTCCTGCATATCACTCCTCAACTCCATTCATTCGTATCTATTCAGAAGTATGCGGCGGAGGCGGGCCGCCTCCGCCGCATACCTCTGAATAGCCGCATTCATTCTATCTCAACAAACTTTCCGTCCGACCAGATCTTCTCGATTTGGTACATCTCCCGCTGCTGCGGCAAAAATACATTCACGATCATATCCCCGTAATCCATCAGGAGCCAGCCCGAATTTGGCCGCCCCTCCACATTCTTCGGGAGGATCCCCTCCTTCGAGAGCTGACCCTCCACCTCGTCCGCCAAAGCCGATAGCTGCCGTTCATTCAAAGCCGTCGCGTTCACAAAAAAATCCGCAAACGAGGACTGCTCCGAAATATCGATGACCCGAATATCCTCACCCTTCTTCGCGGAAAGTATCCCGCCCGTCTTTACTGCCAAATCCAGATTTACCAAACTATTTTCCCTCCTGTTTTTCTCGCAGCCCCGCTTTTTCACGCAGCTCCGCGATCGCGGCTTCCGTATCGGCCGCCGCCTCAAATCCGTTTTTTTGCAAATACGCTTTCAACTCTATCAATACCGTCAACGCGCCCTTTTCCAAATCCTCCAAACACATACCGCGCAGCCGGTCAATGCTGTCATACGTCCTGCCCGGCTCCACCGTGTCGGCCAGAAAGATGATAAGTTCGAGCTTGCTCATCCCCGCCCGGCCCGTCGTATGATAACGAATCGCGTTCAAAACATCCGCGTCCGCGACGCGGAATTCCCTCCGCGCGATCTCCGCCGCAAGCGCGCCGTGGCGAATGTTGTTCTCCGCGCCGCCCGCGGGGTCTTTCGCAAGGTCATGCAGCAAGGCCGCGAGCCGCGCCTTTTCCTCGTCCGCGCCGAAGCGCCGAGCCATGCGGACCGCCAGATCAATCACGCGCTTCGTATGCGCGAAACGCCGCTCGCCCTCCCGCTCGCGCACAAGCAGGAAACGGCGTACCTCCTCGGGCACGAGAGAACGAATCGATTCCCCCGCCGCGATCTTCGCGCGAATCTCCGTCGAGGAAACTTCGACAGGCGGGTTGTCGATCAAATCAATACGCGTACCGTATTTTTTGCGGAGCCGCGCCGCCTGCCCCTCCGCTTCCCCTTGGCGCCCGCCCGGCCGCACGCCGACGACAAGGTCAAACTCGCGGAGCAGCTCTGCCGCCGAATACCATTGTTCAATCATCAGGAACATATCCGTTCCCACAATGAAAACCGGAACGCCCTCCGGCGCGAGTTCCTCCTTCAGCGCCCGAAGCGACAGGATCGTATAAGAAACCTCGTCCCTGTCCGTTTCGACGGTCGAAATCCCGAATCGCGGGTTGCCGCGAATCGCAAGCGCAAGCATCCGAATCCGGTCGTCCGCCGAAGATGTCCGTACATTCCGCTTGAACGGCTGAATATACGTCGGCATGAACAACACCCGATCCAAGCCCGCGCGGACAAGAGCCGCCTCCGCAAGCATCAAATGCCCCGTGTGAACAGGGTCGAAACTCCCCCCGAACACCCCGACGCGCATCTCCTTAATCAAGCCCCAATTCCGCGAGCTGTTCCGCGGACGCCTCGCCCGGCGCCCCGCTTACGGGGTCCTCCGCGGCCTGATTCTTCGGAAAAGCGATCGTTTCCCGAATGCTTTTCTCTCCGAGCAGGATCATCACAAGCCGGTCGAGCCCGTAGGCCAGACCGCCGTGCGGCGGCACACCGTAGCGAAACGCCTCGAGCAAAAATCCAAACTTGCCCTGCGCTTCCCGCTCCGTCATACCGAGCACCTCAAACATGCGGCGCTGCAGCTCCCGGTCGTGGATACGAATGCTGCCCCCGCCGATTTCGCTGCCGTTCAGCACAATATCGTAGGCCAAAGCCCGCACCTTCAAAGGCTCCGTGCCGAGCAGCCCCATATCCTCCGGATTCGGCGCCGTGAAAGGATGGTGCTTGGGCGAAATCCCGCCCTCGTCCGTTTCCTCAAACAGCGGGAAATCCGCCACCCAGAGGAAGTCGTATCGATCCTCCGGGATCAGGCCGAGCCGTTCCGCCAATTCGCAGCGCAGATAGCCGAGCGTATCAAAAACGACCTTGTCGCGATCCGCGGCGATGAGGATCAAATCCCCCGCTTTTGCGCCGAACAGACTCGAAAGCCGCTCAAAAAAGGCATCGTCAAAGAACTTCGAGAAAGAAGCGCTCACGCCCTCGTCCGTCACGCGCATCCACGAAAGCCCCTTCGCGCCGTACGAACGGCAAGCCTCCGTCAGCTTGTCGATATCCTTACGGCTGAAGCTGTCCGAAGCGCCGGGGGCGCAGATGCCGCGCACCGACCCGCCGCCGGCCACCGCGTTCGCGAAAACGCCGAATTCCGAATCGGCCGCTATGTCCGAGATATCCACAAGCTCCATCCCAAAGCGCGTATCCGGCTTGTCGCTCCCGAAGCGCCCCATCGCTTCCCGGTAGCACATCCGCGGAAGCGGCAACGGCAGGTCGATGCCCTTCGTTTCTTTCATCAGCTTCGCTAAGAATCCTTCTTGGACGCGGATCACCTCGTCCGCGTCGACAAAGGACATCTCCAGATCGATCTGCGTGAACTCCGGCTGCCGGTCCGCGCGCAAATCCTCGTCGCGGAAGCATTTCACGATCTGAAAATACCGGTCCGTCCCGCCTGCCATGAGCAGCTGCTTGTACATCTGCGGCGACTGCGGCAAAGCGTAATAATGCCCGTTATTCACGCGGCTCGGCACGAGATAGTCGCGCGCGCCCTCCGGCGTCGGCTTGATGAGGACAGGCGTTTCCACCTCCGTAAAGCCGCGGCCCGCGAAGTATTCGCGCGTGATGCGGCAGACCTCCGCGCGAAACGTCAAATTGCGCTGCATCTTCGGCTTGCGCAGGTCGAGATAGCGGTATTTCAGACGCAGGTTCTCATCTACCTTGTCGTCGTCCTTGATGTAGATCGGCGGCGTTTCGGCCTCGGAATAGATGACCAATTCACGCGCCGATATCTCCACCGCGCCCGTCGGAAGCGCTTCGTTCTTCGATTCGCGCTCGCGCACCGTCCCGCGCACCCCGACGACAAACTCGCCGCGCAGCGATTCCGCTTTCTCAAAAACCTCCGCGGGGACATCCTCGTCAAACACGATCTGCACGAGCCCCGTCTTGTCGCGCAAGTCGCAAAACACAAGGCCGCCAAGCCGCCGGCTGCGCTGCACCCAACCGTTCACTACAGCCTCAGCCCCGATATCGGAAGGCCGGGCTTCCCCGCAATACATCGTCCGTTTCAACAATTCACCCATACTCAATATTACCTCATTATTCAATCCCGCCGCCCGATCGCCGACGCCGCATCCTCAAAGCGGACGCGCACCTGCTCGCCCGTTTCCATATTCTTCACCGTCGCTTCGCGGCTTCGCAGCTCTTCCTCGCCGAGTACCGCGCAGCAGCGCGCCCCGATCCGGTCCGCGTACTTGAACTGCCCTTTCATATTGCGCCCGGCCGTATCGATCTCCGCGATCAGGCCCGCCCCGCGCAGCGATTTCACGAGCCGCAGCGCTTCGCCCCGCGCTTCCTCGTTCAAAAACACCACCAAAGCGTCGGGCCGCCGCGCCGCGGGAATCTCCGCGCCGCTCTCCGATAGCACCAAAAGCAGCCGCTCGATCCCCATACCGAAGCCGACGCCGGGGACGTCATCGCCGCCGAGCTCCCGGATCAAATGGTCGTAACGCCCGCCGCCGCAAACCGTACCCTGCGCCCCGATCCTGTCCGACACAAACTCAAACGCCGTCTTTGTATAGTAGTCAAGCCCGCGCACGATCATCGGATCGATCTCAAATCCCACGCCGAACGCGTTCAAGCCTGTCTGCAAAGCCGCAAAATCCTCCGCGCACTCCGCGCACAGCGCGTCAAGCATGACCGGCGCCCCCGCCGCGATCCCCTGACAGACGGGCGATTTACAATCAAGCACGCGCAGCGGGTTCTTTTCATAGCGCGACTTGCACGTATCGCAAAGCGCGTCATAATGTCCCGAAAGGTATTCCATAAGCTGTTTTCTGTAAACAGGCCGGCATACCGGGCAGCCAATGCTGTTGATCCGAAGCGAAAGCTCCGCCACACCGAGCCCCCGCAAAAACTCATCCGCAAGCGCGATCACCTCGGCGTCCGCAAGCATATCATGCGACCCGAAATTCTCAACGCCGAACTGATGAAACTCGCGAAGCCGCCCCGATTGCGGCTTTTCATAGCGGAAACAGGACGTTTCATACCAATATTTCGCCGGCCGGACGCCCGCGTACAATTTGCCCTCCAGATAGGCGCGCGCCGCGCCCGCCGTCCCCTCCGGCCTGAGCGTGATACTGCGCCCGCCGTAGTCCTCAAAGGTATACATCTGTTTTTCCACAACGTCCGTCGCGCCGCCGATCCCGCGCTCAAAAAGCTCCGTATGCTCGATCACCGGAGTGCGAATCTCCAAAAAACCGTACCCGGCCGCGATCTCCCTGAATTTCCGCTCCAAATACTGCCATTTGTAAACATCACCGGGCAATATGTCTTTCGTGCCCTTAGGCGCCTGCGTCAGCATCGTCATCGTCATCCTTTACTATTAAAAATGACCCGTTTTCTTTCGATCATTTCTTCGATTCGCTCGATATACAGCCCGGTATCCGCCGCGTTGAATACCCGCTCAATGCGATCCTCCCGCGGGAAATACAGCTTGCTGTTCGCCCCCGCCCCGAGCGCGACCACCGTCTGCCGCTCCTGCATGACCCGCATATTGTACACACATTCCAACCCGTCCTTAGCATAACCGATATTTTCCAGATTGTCCACTGTCTGCTTCTGCCGGTAGAGATAGTACGGCAGCAGGCCGCCCGCCGCCATCCGCTCGTCCGCAAGCCGCAGCATCTTCTCCGCCCTGCCGCCGCCCGAATAACTGTACTCGGGATCGGCCTCCCGCACCCGCGAGCCTTTCTTGATCGCCAATGTATGTACCGTAATGTTTTCAGGCCCGAGCCCGGCGACCCCGTCTATCGTGTATTTGAAATCCTCCGTGCCCTCGCCCGGCAAGCCCGCAATCACATCCGTATTGATGATGCCGATACCCGCCGCCCGCGCGTTCTCAAAGGCTTCCGTCATATCCGACGCCAAATGGCCGCGCCCGATGGCCGAAAGCGTCCGCTCCCGCATGCTCTGCGCGTTGATCGAGATCCGCGAAGCGCCCTCCCGCGCCATCACAAGCGCCTTCAAATAGGAGATCGTATCCGGCCGCCCCGCCTCGACGCAAAACTCCGTACTGCCGTCCGTCCGCAGCGGCAATTCCTCATTCACGCGCGCAAGCAAGTCCTCAAGCATCCCCGTACCGAGCGCGGTCGGCGTCCCGCCGCCGATATAGACCGATTCGGCCCGCAGGCCCGCATCCCTCATCCCCGCGCCGGCCGCTCCGATCTCAAGGTACAGCGCGTCCAAATAGCGCAGCATCTCCTTCTCGGTCCCCACCGCCGCCGGAAACGTGCAGTACGCGCAGCGCGTCGGGCAAAACGGAATGCCGATATACAAAGAAACCTCGCCGGCCGCGGGCGGTGGAAGTACCGCGCGCTGCCGCAAATACGTCCGGCGAAGCAACGAAATCTTCTCCGCGCTCACCAAATAGTCCCGCGCAAGCGCCGTCCCCGCCGCATCCCGCGCGTTTTCATCCCCCGCGTTTTCATCCGGCCCGCCCGCAGAAACGCCCGCCGCGGCGCCCCCGGAAGCGCCCTCCGAAAGCGACGCGTACAGCTTCAGCGGCTTCACGCCCGTCAGCACCCCCCACGGAGGCAGGCGCCCCGTTTCGCGCGAAAGCCGGTCATACAGCGCCCGCAGCTTCTCAAGCTTCGCGGGCGCCCCCTCGGACGCGGGCGCCTGTTCAAAAACAAACTCATACGCCCCGCGCGGCAAAAACATCCGCGCCAGTTCATCATAATCATTCAGATTGTATATCCGGCCGATATCGAGCGTAATCATCCGTGTACGAAAGGGTTTCCCTGTTTCTCGGCGCCGATCGTCGTGCCGCCCATATGCCCCGGCAGCGCCAACGTATTCTCCGGCAGCGGATAAAGCTTCGTCCGGATCGACCGCGCCAGCGTTTCAAAGTCCCCGCCGGGCAGGTCCGTCCGGCCCACCGAGCCCTGAAAGAGCGTATCCCCCGTGAACACCGTCCCGTCAAAAGCGCCGCCCGCCAATTCGGGATCGCGGTCAGCTGCATACAGCGAAATGCCGCCCGGCGTATGCCCCGGCGTTTCCATGACATGAAAAACGAGCTCCCCGAGCCGCAATTCATCGCCGTCCCGAAGCGGGACATCCGGCTTGATCGACAATTCCTCCCCGAAAATCTCGCGGGAGAGATTGGCCCTCGCGTCCGCGAGCATCGCGCTTTCCCCCGCGCCCGCCGCAAGCTCCGCGGAGGGGTGAAGCGCCAGAAAATGCGGTACCCCGCCGATGTGATCCCCGTGCCCATGCGTCAGCACGATGTATTTCAGTTTCAGCCCGCGGCCCGTCAGCTCCCGTTCAATACGGTCGTCGTACACCGCGGGGTCGATGAGCATAGCCGCCTGTGTTTCCTCATTCCAGACCAAATAGCAGTTCGTCCCCACCATCCCCAGTACAAAAGCCAATATCTTCATCGTCTTACCCCCTCGCCCTGTATACTTCCGTCACACTTTCGATCTGACGGAGCGTCCGAAGAATCTTCTTCATCTCCCCAA
Organism: Eubacteriales Family XIII. Incertae Sedis bacterium; assembly: GCA_031290715.1. Lineage (GTDB taxonomy): Bacteria > Bacillota > Clostridia > Peptostreptococcales > Anaerovoracaceae > JAITNA01. Next base: position 9,266 of record JAITNA010000236.1, read on the forward strand.
TACTCGAAATCGACAGCGACATCGTGATATTCACGCTGTTATCGCTGTTTGTTTTCGAGTTGACCCCCGAAATATTGACATCCATCTCCACGCAAGCCCGTGAAATATCGGAAAACAAACCCTTTCGGTCCTCCGCTTCGATGAAAATATCCACATTGTACGTGCCGAAATCCCGCGACTGATCCCATTCCACCGCGATCAGCCTGTCTTGCTCGGCTTCGGGCAGACTCGTGATGTTCGGGCAATCTATTCGATGTACGCTCACGCCGCGCCCCTTTGTAATGAAGCCGACAATCTCGTCGCCGGGCACCGGGGAACAGCATTTGGACAGGCGGATCAACATTCCGCTCATCCCCTCGATAATGACCCGCGTTTCATCGCCGTGCCCCCGCCGCTCCTTCTTGGGCTGCGTTTTGTGAAGGATTTCCTCCGTTTCCGCGGTCACCTTCCGGTCGTATTCCTCCTGATACATCTCGACGAGGCGGCTGATGACCTTGCTCACGATCACCCCGCCGTAGCTGAGCGCCGTATACAGCTCCCCGACCGTCGCGTAGCTGAGCTGTTTCGCCACCTTCGCAAGCCAGTGCGCCCGAAGGATGTCCTCCGTGTCGTAGCCCTTGCGCTTCGCGGATTTTTCGAGCAGATCCTTCCCTTTCTCGATGTTCTGCGTCTTGTTTTGCTTCTTCAGCCATTGGCGAATCTTCGACCGCGCCTGGCTGCTCTTCGCGATACTGAGCCAATCCATGCTCGGGCCCTTGGAATTTTTGGATGTCACAATGTCGATCACTTCGCCGTTTTGCAGCACGTAATCAAGCGGCACCATCTTGCTGTTCACGCGGGCGCCGACGCATTTGATCCCGATGTCGCTGTGGATTTTGAATGCGAAATCGAGGGGCGTGGACCCCGCGGGCAATTCCATCACGTCGCCCTTGGGCGTGAAAACAAAGACCTGATTGGAAAAGAGGTCCGTCCGCATCGTTTCCATGAACTCCCGCGGATCGTTCATATCCTGATTCCATTCGAGCGTCTGACGAATCCACGCGAGCTTGACCTCCTCCTGATCCCCCCCCGCGCCTTCCTTGTATTTCCAATGCGCCGCGATGCCGTATTCCGCGACGCGGTGCATGGCCCGCGTGCGAATCTGCACCTCGAACGGCTGCCCGTCGTCCCCGATGAGCGTCGTGTGCAGCGACTGATACATATTGGGTTTCGGCATCGCGATATAGTCCTTGAAACGCCCCGGCATCGGGCGCCACAAAGTATGCACCATGCCGAGAATGGCGTAGCAATCCCGGACCGTGTCCACAATGACGCGAATCGCCATCAGATCGAAAATTTCATCGATGGTCTTGTTCTGTTCGTTCATCTTGGTGTAAATGCTGTAGAAATGCTTCGGCCGCCCCTTGATCTCATAGTCGATCTTGTATTCGTCGATCGTCTTCCCGATCCGCTCCATGGTCCGGCTCACATTTTCCTCGCGCTCGATCTTGCGCTGTTTGAGCGTTTCCTTCAGCAGCCCGTAAGCCTTCGGGTCCAAATACTGGAGCGCGATGTCCTCAAGCTCCGATTTGATGGTATAGATACCGAGCCGACTGGCCAAGGGCGCGTAAATCTCCAAGGTTTCGCGGCATTTGTCTTGGATTTGATCCTCGTTCATATAGTTGATCGTGCGGAGATTGTGCAATCTGTCCGCCAATTTAATAATAAGGACGCGAATGTCCTTCGAGATGGCGAGGAACATCTTCCGCAGGTTTTCCGCCTGCCGTTCCTCCTTGCTTTCGTAGACAAGACTGCCCAATTTTGTGACGCCGTTGACCAAAAAAGCGACCTCATGCCCGAAGTCCTTTTGCAAATCCTCAATGCTGTACGGCGTATCCTCTACGGCGTCATGAAGCAGCCCCGCGACAATGGTCCGTTCGTCCATGCCAAGGTCTGTCAGTATTTTCGCGACTTCAACGGGGTGGATCAGGTAAGGCTCGCCGGACTTGCGCAATTGCCCCTCATGCATCTGCTCGGCCTTTTTATACGCGCTCTCGATCAATCCGATATCAATGTTTGGATTGATATCGAGCAGCTCGCTTAAAAAAACCTCAAGCCTATCCATCTACCCTCTTTCCGAATGCGGCGATTCCCGATTGCCCTGATTGCGCCGGAACCGGTGTCCCGGCGCGCACCGCCTATACGACCGCGCCGTTGTCCTTTCTGCGCTTGCTCTTGCTTTTCTTTGAAGTCCCTTTCGCGCCGCCGGCGTTCCGGCCCGCGGGTTTTCCCGCTCCGTCCGCGTCGGCGCCGGCCGTGCCGCCTTCGTCAAGCGCTGTTTCCGGGGCGCGCGCTTCGGCACCCAATGCTTTCGTGCCGGCCGCCGCGCCTTTGTAGCGCCCCGTGCCTCCGCGCCAAGATCCCTTTGCAAACTCGTAATAGAGTGGGCTTGCGATGAAGATCGAGGAACAGGCGCCCGCCGCGATCCCGATGATGAGCGGAACCGCAAACTGCCGGATCGTTTCCCCGCCGATGAACACGAGCGGCAGGATCGCAAGGATCGTCGTCAGCGACGTCATCAAACTTCGCACAAGGGTTTGATTGACGCCCGTATCGATGATTTCCGCCAAGGGTTGGCGTTTCATCAAGCCGAGGTTTTCGCGAATGCGGTCGAAGATCACGATCGTATCGTTGATCGAGTAGCCGACGACCGTCAGGATGGCCGCGATGAAAGGATTGTTGACCGTCATATGGAACAGCCCGTACATCGCGATGGTGATCGCGACGTCGTGGAAGGTCGTAATGATGGCAGCAACCCCGAAGCGGAAGCGGAAGCGGATCACGATATAGATCAGCATGAAGAGCGCGGCGAACAAGACCGCCTTGATCGCGTTGGTCGTGAGCATCTTGCCGATGGACGGCCCGAATTGCTCAAAGGTCTGAAGCGCGTCGTCCCCGATGCCGAAGTCCGCCTTGAAATCCTCCATGATCGAGGCGCGGTCGTCGCTCGTGAGAGCCTGCGTCGTCTTGATGATCACGCCCTCGTTTTGATCGCCGAAGTGTACGATGTCAGCGCCCGTGATGTCGTTCTTGTCAAGCGTATTGCGCACATCATCCACCGCAACCTCTTTGCCGAGGTCAAGCTGCAGCATGGTGCCGCCCGTGAAATCGATGCCCAAATTGAAGCCGCGAACCCCGCCGACGGCGAAGCCGACCACGAGAATCACAATCGTTACGATATAGTAGATCCTGCGGTTCTTCACAAAGCTGAATCTGCGCTTGAGCAGCGTACCCTGTACGCCGCCGCCCTCGCGAACGCCAAGCAGGCCTTTCCGGACCAAGAACGCGCTTTCGGAGAAAGCCCGCACAAAGAGGTTCGTGATCAGAAGCGCCGTGAACAGGCTGAGCAGAATACCGATGATGAGCGTGAGCGCGAAGCCCCGGACCGGGCCCGTACCCATTTGATAGAGGACAATGCCCGCGATGAGCGTCGTGACTTGTGAATCGAGGATGGTGCCGATCGCCTTTCGGAAGCCCGTGCGCGTCGCGACGCGCAGCGTTTTCCCGGCGGCGACCTCCTCCTTGACGCGCGCGAAGATGATCACGTTGGCGTCCACGGCCATCCCGATAGACAGGATCACGCCCGCGATACCGGGCAGCGTGAGCACGCCGCCGAGCAGGACGATCACCCACGGGATGAGCGGGATGTAGAGCAAGAGCGCCAGATTCGCGCCGATCCCCATGAAGCGGTACATGACGATCATGAGAATGAGGATCAGGATCACGCCGATGATGCCGCCGATCAAACTGTTCGTCAGCGCGCCCATGCCGAGCGTCGCGCCGATGGCGGAACTTTCGACCTCCGAGAGCTCCACGGGGAGCGCGCCGCCGCGGATCAGCGTAGACAGCTCGATGGCCGAATCCTGCGTGAATCCGCTTGGCCGCGTGATCACCGCGCTGCCGCCCGAGATTGCCGAGTCGGCGCTGGGCGCGGAAAGAATGGCGCCGTCCAAGACGATCGCGATCTGATCGCCGCTTGTAACGCCTTCCATATACGGCCCCAGTACCGTCCCCGAGGACGCCGCCAACGTCGCCTGATAGAACGCTTCCGCGCCTTCGCTGTTGAACTCGAGTGTCACCTCATAGCCGCCGTGCGTCTGATCCTGCTGCACTCTGCTGTCCGAAACCTGACTGCCGTCAAGGATCAGCTTTCCGTTCGCGTCCAAAAATTGCAGCTGCGCGGTCTGCCCGATCATGCGAATGGCCGCCTCGGGGTCTTCCGCCCCCGGCAGCTCCACGCGGATGCGATTTTCACCCTCGACTGTGGCGATAGGCTCCGACAGCCCCATCTCGTTGACCCTTTGCTCGATGATCGCCTTCGTTTGTTCCATGAGATCGCTGAGCTGCGAACCCGTTTTGTCGGTCTGTGCTTCCATGACGACGTAGACGCCGCCCGAGATGTCCAGACCCAGTTTGATTTTGTCCTGAATCGGGCCGACCGGACCGATCCCGATCACCGTCAAAAACCAAACAAACGCGATGATGACTACTGTTATGACTGCCGCTATCTTTTTCATTTACCTGTTCCCACAATACCTGTTAGTGATTGAACCTACTATCCTTGCCGACCGCTTCGGCCGCTTGGAGTTTTGTTTCAATTTTTTCTTCAACGAGATCAAAGTCAATCATTGTCGTCCGCTTCAAGTTCGATGTCGTCGTCGATATCGGCGGCATCCTCCGGCTCCTCGTCGCTCTCCGTCTTGGCCGGCGCTTTCGTCAGCTTCTTCGGCTTCGGCTTGCTCGCCGCGGCCTGTTCCTCAAGCTCCTCTTCCCGTTCCTTGGCGCTCTTGCGCGCGGCCGGGCGCTCCGCCGCGGCTTCGTCAACCTTGGAAATGCCCCAGCGCATAATCTCAAGCTTGGTTTTGTCTGTGCCGACCGCGATGGTGACGACATCGTCGCGGATTTTCACGACACGGCCCTTGAAGCCCCCGATCGTCGTAACATAGTCGCCGGCCTTGATTGTGTTGCGCATCTCGTTAACCTGTTTGGTCTTTTTCTGCTGCGGACGGATCAAAAGCAGATACATGACTGCAATGATTGCAATCAACGGCAAGAAAGTCATAAGGCTGTTACTGCTGCCGGTACTCGATAAAACGATCATTGATTACTCTCCTTCAATACTGTTCGTGAATGCGTGAAAGCCGAAGCCTCCCGCGAAATATACTCGAATATTATACATGAATACGGAAGGCTTTACAAAACATTTCTCCCGATCCCGTAATTTTTTGTAATTTTTTTCTTGCGCCGCGAAACGCACTATGCTACTATTAACTTTGCTGTGCCGGCGTGGCGGAACTGGCAGACGCGCCGGACTCAAAATCCGGTGATGGCGACATCGTATCGGTTCGACCCCGATCGCCGGTACCAATTGCGTATGACGAGCCAATATCATACGCAATCGCACAGCAAACTGAATATGCGGTCGTGGCGGAATTGGCAGACGCGCACGGTTGAGGGCCGTGTGCCGCAAGGCGTGTGGGTTCAAGTCCCACCGACCGCACCATAGACAAAATATCTGTTTTATTTTATTGGAATTTGAATCCGATAATAATATCAAATGATATGACTCAAATAACGAAACAGGCGCTTGCCGCTTCTTTGAAAAAGCTGCTGACGCAGAAAACGCTCGGCAAAATCACGGTGATCGACGTCGCCAATGACTGCGGCGTCAACCGCCAGACTTTCTATTACCATTTTCATGACATCTATGATCTTGTCGAATGGACTTTTTTGCATGAAGCAAGCCGTGCGCTCGGTTCGGACAAAACCTATGAAACCTGGCAGCAGGGCTTTCTGAAAATCTTTGATTACATCCTCGAAAACAAGACGATGATCAAGAACATCTACCATTCCGCCGGGCGGGAACA
>JAITNA010000245.1 GCA_031290715.1 Eubacteriales Family XIII. Incertae Sedis bacterium
CCGCCCTCATAGAACTCCCCGAATAATCAAAAAAATGTCATTCCCGGAACAAGTCCGGGAATGACAGTCCTAAGCTGATTTTTCGTCTACTGTTTGAGCAGCGATTCCACGCTTTGCAGCGGTTCGATTTGGAGCCATCCCATCGGCGACTCGGCCGTCGTGACAGCCTTGAACAGGTTCATTTCCTGCGTGCCAAGGCGTTTGCCGCCGGAGTAGTCAATGATGCCGCCAAACGGGTTTTGAATCGGAGCTTCCTCAAGCGCCTTCATGTAAGACGCCCATGTGACATCTTGGCCCTCGAGCCGGCGAAGCCCCTCGGTGAAGTAAAATCCCGCGATCCACCCGGTTTCGGCATAGGCGTTCGTCCCGTATTCTTCGGGTGTCCATTTCTGGAAATCCGCCAAGGCCGCTTCCGCGACAGCGCCGGCATTTTCAAGCCAGCCCAGCGCGTACACATCGAATTTGCCGGGGATGTCGGCGATAATCGCCTCGCTCATCGCCGAAGAGCAGTTGACATAGGTGCTGATACAATCCTTGTTGACGCTCTGCGCCGCCAGCTCTTTGACAATTGTCGGGAAAGTACCCTGAATCGAAGCGATGATGATGTAATCAACATTCGCGTTCTTGAGGGACGTGACCGCGGCCGAAACATCGGCGGCACCGGCGGCTACCTGCTCTTCTACATACTCGATGCCGTCAAGGCTTTCGATCTGCGCCACCGCGCCCTTTTCAAGGTCCATCCCGGCATCGTCGTTTGTGTAGATGATACCGATCTTCTTCGCGTCAAATTTCGCGGTTACATACGCAGCCATAATGCCGCCTTCCGTGCGATAGATCGGCTGAACCGGGAAAATATTGTATCCGTCCGCGTTGGTCTTTGCATTGTCCGCGTAAAGCTGGCCGATGCCCGTCGCGAAATAGACAGCGGGAATCCCGTATTCCTTCAACTGGTCAACCGTCGCCGCGACGACCGGCGTACCGAAGTGCCCGACGATCGCAAAGACCTTTTCGTCCTCGACATACTCTGTCAAAGCCGCGCTGCCTTTCGCGGGGTCAAATTCGTCGTCCGTGTGCAGGAACTTGATCTTGCGGCCGTCAATGCCGCCCGCGTCGTTGACCATATCCAAGTAGGCCTGAAGCCCGGCCAAGAAAGGTACGCCTACGGGCGCGTACGCGCCGGAGGTGGCCGCGCTGTTGGCAATCACGACTTCGTCGTCCGTGATCCCCTGAACAAAGCCGTTATCCTCCGCTTCGCCCGAATCGCCGGCGGCGGATCCGCCGGCAGACGCGCCGCCGCTGCTGCCGCCGCCCGTACTGTTTTTGCCGCAGCCGGACAGCACGACGGCCCCGACAAGCGTCACAAGCAATACAACTGTCAATATTTTTCTTTTCATCCTGTTCTCCTCCTTACTGATTCATCGTTACGATAGTTTTTTATACGATCACCCCATCGTTTGCCTTTTTGCAAAAAATGAGCAATCAAACTGCCCCCAGATACGCCTCGACAAGACGCGTGTCTTTGATCAATTCGGACGCGGGGCCGTGGATACTGTTCTTGCCCGTTTCCAAAACATAGCCGTAGTCCGCAATCTTCAACGTTTGCAAAGCGTTTTGCTCGACGATGAGAACGGTGGTCCCCTCCGCCTTGATCTCCCGGATAATGCTGAAAATGTCGCGCACGACGAGCGGGGCCAGCCCCAAGGACGGCTCGTCCAAAAGGAGCAGCTTCGGACCGGCCATCAGCGCCCTGGCGATGGCCAGCATCTGCAGCTCCCCGCCCGACAAGGTGTAGCTCATCTGCGTCTTGCGCTCTTCAAGCCGCGGGAAATACCGATAGCAGCGCGCGAAATTTTCCTGAACCCGCGCTTTGCTTTTTATCGTAAAGGCGCCGGTTTTCATATTCTCTTCCACCGTCAGGTCACGGAATATCTGCCGCCCTTCCGGGGATTGCACAACGCCCAATTTTGTGATTTTCTCCGCGTCCATATGGGTGATCTCCCTGCCGGCGAAGCGGATCACCCCCTCGGCCGCGCGCGTAAGCCCGGAAACACTGCGCAGGACAGAAGTTTTCCCCGCGCCGTTTGCCCCAAGCAAAGCGACGACCTTTCCTTCCGGAACATCAAGGTCTATTCCCTTCACCGCTTCAATCGCCCCGTAGCGGATTTTCAGGCCGCGGATGCTCAGCGCAAGTTCACTCATCTTCTTTCTCCCCAAGATACGCTTCCTGAACCAATGTGTTTTTTTGGATTTCTTCCGGGCTGCCCATCGCGAGGAATTTCCCGAATGAAATGGCGCAAATCCGGTCGCAGATATTCATGACCAAACGCATGTCATGTTCCACAAGCAGAATCGTGCACTGATATTGTTCGCGGATCCGGCGTATGATTTCCGCCAGTTCCTCTGTTTCCACATCATTGAGCCCGGCCGCGGGCTCGTCCAAAATGATCAGCCGCGGGTTGCTCATCAGCGTTCTCGTCATTTCGATTTTCTTCAGAACGCCGTAGGGCTGCCCGCCCGCAAGCTCATCTTTCTTGTCGTCAATGCCGAGAAAGCGCATGGCTTCAAGCGCTTTCTCATGATAGATTTTTTCCTCGCGGCGCGCCCGCGGCAGACGAAACGCCTGATCGAACATGTTGGATTTGAAATCCACATGGGCGCCGATGAGCACATTGTCGATCAAACTGAGCTCCGGGATGATCTCGACATTTTGGAACGTCCGGACAAGCCCCAGTTTGATGATGCTGTGTACGGGCCTTCCGACCAAATTGACCATCCCGTCCGCTCCGTCCCCGCCGCTGTCCGTCTTTTTTTCTTTCTTGGGCAGCCGGGCATTCTCGACCCTGAAAAAAACATTGCCCGAATCCGGCTTGTAAAATTGCGTAATGCAGTTGAAAACGGTGGTTTTCCCGGCGCCGTTTGGCCCGATGAGCCCGAATATTTCTTTTTCATAGACCATAAAGGACAAATCGTCGAGCGCTTTGAGCCCGCCGAAACCAATCGACAGATTTTCAATGCGCAGCGCTTCCGGCCGGCCGTCTTGTTTGATGGTATCCGCCATTTGAGCCCTCCTCCTGTCAGTCCGCGCTTTTCACGAGTTCATCCGCCGTCTGCTTTTTCCCTTTTCTGCGAAACGCGACCACAATCAAATCGGCCAGGCCTTTCAGCCCCTGCGGGAAAAACATAATGACGACGACGATGAGCACGCCGCTGAAGATGTACGGCAATCCGTTGATATCCCCGATCACCGGCAATTTTTTCAAAACCAATTCCGGAATCGCGACGATGATGAAACACCCGGCTATCGTGCCGAAGATCGAGCGCAGCCCCCCGACGACGACCATGGCGATCACGTTGAGGGAGAGAAAGAGATTCCAGGTACTGGGATAAGAACTTTTCAAAAAGAACAGATAGAGCGCGCCGGCAAGGCCCGCGTACATCGTCGCAAGCGCGAAAGCCACCAATTTGTATTTGAGGATGTTGACGCCCATCGCCTGCGCCGCGACCTCGCTTGAACGCATTGCGTGCAGCGCGCGGCCGAGCTGCCCGTGCACCACATTGTGCGTCAGCATCATGATCAGCACCAAGGCGACGACGATGACAATGAACATGCCGGCCCGGTCCGTCTGCACCCCGAAAATGACCGGGAAATGCGATTGCTTGCCGGCCGTTCCGTTGGTGAACCACTCCAATTGCTCAAACGTTTTCAGCAGAATTTCGGAAATACAAAGCGTTGCGATCGCCAAGTAAATGCTGCGCACCCGCAGCGACACAATCCCCACACCGACGCCGATAATCGTCGGGACGACCAAGGCGGCTAAGATCGCGAGCCAAAACGAAAGATTCAGATTTTCGACAAAATAGGCCGCCAAGTAAGCGCCCAGACCCATGAATCCCGCCGTTCCGAGCGATACGAGCCCGGAATACCCGAGCAGCAGGTTCAGCCCGATCGAAACGATGGAATAGATCAGCACGAACGCAAGGGTGGAAAGCGTACTGGACTTCATGGCGCCCGACGCGGCAATGGCCGGGAGAAAACAAAGGATCACGCCGAAGATGATAAATTGAACGTGCGCGTTCTTCAGGATGGCGCCTGCCTGTATATTTTTCAGCGTAGGATTCATCTTCATATCTCCTTTCGCTAGACCTTTTGCATGTAGGTCCTGCCGATCAGCCCGTTCGGACGGAACAGCAGAAAAACCAGAATCATTACATACATCAATTGATCGCCCCAGACCGAACTGACGTAAAGCTTGAGGAAATTGCTGGCCACAGCGATGATATAGGCGCCGATAACGGGTCCGTAGAATGTTTGAAACCCGCCCAATACGCAAGCGAAAAGCGCACTGACCTGCACCGTATTCATAAAGGTCGGCGTCACGGTGACCGACGGCGCGATCATCACGCCGGCCAGCATGCCGAGCACGCCCGCGAGCGCCCAAGCGAAGAGCGTGACGGAGCGTGTCGGAATCCCCATCAGCCGCGCGGTGCTTTCATTGGAAGCCGTCGCCCGGATCGCCAAGCCGATTTTGGTCTTTTGCAAAACGAGGAAAAGAACCGCCGCGACCGCCACGCCGATGGCGATGTTCAATATCCCATTGTAGGATATCGCCGCGCTGCCGATGTTCAAATCGCCGCTTTTGATGAAACGGGGCAGCAGCATCGGGTCCGTCCCGAAAATAATGGGCGCCAAGCCGAGGAATACCATAATCAACCCGAGCGTGATGATCTCCTTGCCGACGGCTGTCGCCCGTTTCAATCTGCGGATGATCGCGAAATCCACGCCGAAGCCCAGAAATACCGCGACGCCGACCCCGGCGAGCACGCTGATCCAAAGAGGGGCGCCGGCCCTGTTGAACACAAACGCGACCGCGGTCGCGCCGAACATCCCCATGGAACCCTGCGCGAAATGCATGACCAAGCTCGTGCGCCATACGATGATGATACCCAGTGCGGCAAGCGCGTACACGCTCCCCGTTTCCAAGCTGCGCATAAAGGGTTGCAAGATCATATCCACAGCTGTTTCTCCTCTCTTTGTTTCAAATTATGACACTTGTGTCAGTTATCAATCGTAAAATTCGTTTCTTTGGGCGCTTCACGCTTTTGCGTTCTTTTCTTGAACCAAGGTCGCGATCCGGCGGCGAAAAGCCCTTTTACTCTGAAAATATCGCATATTCCGTTCGGTATGTCAATGCTTTCGGCGAAAAAATTTTTATTATTTGCAAAAAGGTACTTGTGCGGTCAAATTTCATATGCTACACTAAACGCGAAAAGTGACACTACTGTCATTTATTTGAATTTTGTAAACGCTCAAAAAATACCGAATACCATACGCTGATTCAATTCAATACGAAGGAGAAGAACGATGACAGCGAAAAAAGAAGAGAACATTGGGATTCTGGGATACGGTCTGTATTTGCCCGAACCCCGTATGACGGCAAGGGAAATTTCAAAAGCGACAAAAGGCGCATGGACGGAGGAAGCGGTGATCGAAAAACTCGGCATTATTCAAAAACCGCTCCCCGGCCCGGACGACGGCACTCAAAAAATGGGGGCGCGCGCGGCACAGGACGCCCTGAACCGGACAGGTCTTGACCCGAAGGAAATCGACGTCATACTCTGCGTCGGGGAAGAATGGAAAGAATACGGGCTTACGACGTCCGCGCTGTATATCCAAGACGCGATCGGCGCGTCGAACGCATGGGGCATCGATGTGGCGAACCGCTGCTGCACGACCTGCACGGCGCTCAAAATGGCGAAGGACCTTCTGATTGCGGATGATGAAATCGATACGGTCCTGATCGCGGGCGGATACCGCAACGGGGATTTCGTGGATTATACCGACAAAAATGTGAGCATGATGTACAACCTCGGCGCGGGCGGCGGCGCGTTCATCGTCCGGAAAGGGATGGACAGAAACCTCCTGCTCGGCAGCCATATGATCGGCGACGGGTCCCTCGCCCATACGGCCGGCGTGCAGATCGGCGGCATCAACGAGCCGTTCACCGCGGACAACGTCGGCGAGGGATACAAGTCTTTGCGCCTGATGGACGCGGAACGCATGAAAGCCCGCCTGAACGACGTCAGTCTGCCCAATTGGTATCATTGCATTGACGAAAGCCTTCGCAAGAGCGGGGGTCTGACGCGCGCGGACATCGACTATCTCGGCATTCTTCATTTCAAGCGCAGTCAGCACATAGCGATGCTGAAGGAGCTTGGGATTCCGGACGAGCGGTCGATTTATCTGGAGCATTACGGGCACATCGGGCAGGTCGATCAGATGTTGACCATCCATCTGGGGTTAGCGTCCGGGAAAATCAAAGACGGCACGCTGATCACGCTGATTGCGGCCGGCATCGGGTATGTTTGGGCGGCGAACTGCGTCCGCTGGGGCAAATAAAGGAGGCTGCTATGTTTGATTATCGTTCCAAAATAATTACGGCGGAGCAAGCTGTCGGCTTGGTGCGGGACGGCTTCAATATCACCGTCGGCCTGGGCGCCAACGAGCCTGTGGCATTTCTGAGCAACCTTCACCATATTGCGGGCAAGGTGAAAGATGTGACCATTACAAACTGCCTGCCGACCGTGATCGCGCCCTATCTTTCCGAGGAAAATGTCCGCGCGTCCTTCTGGATCGACAGTTGGTTTTCCACGCCGCAGCTCCGCAGCCTTGCCGCGACGGGGCGCGTCAGTTTCATTCCGAATCACCTGCATTTGGCGGGGATCAAACGGAATTTTCACAGGAAGTCCGACATCCTGATCAGCATGGCCTCGATGCCGGAGGAAAGCGGGCGCGTCCGCTTCGGCGCCGGCAATACCTATGAGGAAAAGATTGCGGGCGAAGCGGATATTGTCATTCTTGAAATCAGCCCGAACGTCCCGCATGTGCTCGGGCAGGATTATCTGAACTGGGACGAGATAGACTATGTGATTGAAAGCGACGCCTTCCTCGGTACGATCCCGATTCCGCAGAGCAACGCGCGAGATCTCGCCATCGGCCGGTCCATTGCCGATTTGATCCATGACGGGGACTGTGTGCAGGTCGGTATCGGCGGCATTCCGAACGCGGTTTGTCAGTACCTGAGCGAAAAGAAAGACTTAGGCGTCCATACGGAAATGATGACGACCGGGATCATGGAACTGATGAAATCCGGCAGCGTCAACGGCAGCCGAAAGCAGCAGGATATCGGCAAGGTCGTCTGCGCGTTTGCGCTCGGTACGCAGGAGATGTACGCGTATATGAACGACAATCCGGATATTTTTGTCGGCCGCGGGGAACTTGTCAACGATCCCTATGTGATTGCCGGGAATGACAATCAGGTGAGTATCAATACGACCGTAGAAGTCGATCTGACCGGCCAATGCTGCAGCGAGAGCATCGGCACGCTGCAAATCTCCGGCACAGGCGGCCAGTCCGATACCGCCGTCGGCGCGCAAATTTCAAAAAACGGCAGATCCGTTATCGCTTTGTACAGCACGGTGGAGAAGAAAAACGCGGAAACGGGCGACGCGGAGGTCCTTTCCAAAATCGTGCCGACCCTGCGGCCCGGCGCCGCGGTTTCGCTTTCCCGAAACGATGTGGATTGGGTCGTGACGGAGTACGGCGCGGTCAGTCTGCGCGGCACGACGGTCCGCGAGCGCGCGCAGCGGCTGATTTCCGTCGCGCATCCGGAGTTCCGGGATTCGCTGCTGTCGGACGCGCGAAAATACGGCTTTCTGCTGTAAGAAATAAAAGGAAGGAGAATAAGATGGCGGTTTTTACTTTTGAGGATATCCCTATTTATTACGAGGACATCGGCGACGGCGAGCCGATTTTGATTCTGAACGGGATTTTCATGTCCTGCGCGTCATGGCAGTCCTTTGTCCCCGCGTTCTCACGCCGCAATCGCTTGCTGCTGCTTGACCTCGCGGATCAGGGGCAGAGCGGGAAGCTTTCCTATGAGTATACGCAGGAACTGCAGGAACGGGTCGTTCTGGCTTTTCTCGACCATCTGGGCCTTGACCGTGTGCATATCACGGGGATCAGCTACGGCGGCGAGGTCGCGATCCGCACGGCGGCCCGGCATCCGGAGCGTGTGCTGAAACTTGTGCTTTCCAACACGACGGCCTATACGTCCCGTTGGCTGCGTGACATCGGACGTTCTTGGGAATACGCCATGAACACGCACGACGGGCATGTTTTTTTCAAAACCTGTATTCCGGTCGTATATTCCCCGCAATTTTATGAGGCGAATTTTCAGTGGGCCTCGGAGCGGGAAGAACTCTTCGTGAAATATTTCGGTCCGCCTGTCTATGACGCGTTCGCGCGCCTTACGCGCAGCGCGGAAACACACGATGAACGGGCGAATCTGAAAAACATCGCGGCCCCGACCTTGGTCATTTCCTCGGAATATGACTTTGTGACCCCGCGCCGCAATCAGGACGAATTGGTTCAGAACATCCCCGCCGCGGCGCACGCGGTCATTTCCGGCGCGGGTCACGCCGCAATGTACGAAAAACCGGCTGAATTCACCGCGCTGGTGTTGGGCTTCGTCAACAATGAAACAGAAAAAATCGCCATTATTCCATAATCTTATTCCGTAATGGGCGCAATGCCCCGCCGGATGATATCCATGGTGCCTTTTAGGTGTTTCCGCACGCCGTTCATCGACAAGCGCGCCGACAGGTTTTGGAAAATAAAAATGTCCGTCACGAAATGAACGCATAGATCCGCAAGGACCGAACTATCCATATCCGCGCGGATCCGCCCGTGCTC
>JAITNA010000005.1 GCA_031290715.1 Eubacteriales Family XIII. Incertae Sedis bacterium
ATGCTCCGCCGTTTTCAATTGGTAATTTTCCGCACAGTTTGCAAAAAAATCGTAGTCTTCTCATTGACGCTGTTTTTTACCTGTTGTACCATCGAATGATAGAAGCGTCGGCCGAAATATATCGTTAAGGATTTTCCCGAAGATGCCGTCGGCGCGCCTTAGGATTGATCATGAACTTTTCATGTACTTTTTCGGTGCGAACGGAGGGAACAATGTTTGAATTTCTGGTGAAACGAAGCGGCAGGACTGCGGTATGCGCGATCATCGCGATTGCGCTGCTCATCGGATTGGCTTTCGCGCCCGGCGGCGGATACGCGGCGGGCGGCGAGGTCTCCGTCGATGTGTTTGTACAGGCTCCGCAGGAAATGGGCGACGGGTTTGCGGTCGCGGGCGTATCTGTGCGCGTCACACCCGGCCTTGCGGCGCAGTATGGCTATACCTACGCCCCCTCGGTCGGCCCGGCCGATGTGACCACGCTCGACGCGTTGGTCGCGGCACACCTTTTGTTTTATGACGGGGACGGCAATGCTGTGACCGCAAGTCTTGAACTCAGCGACTATGGGTTTATCGGAAAAGCCTTTGACATCGAATCGTACAACTGGATGACCTTTGTCAACGGGGAAGCGCCCAACGACGGCATCTACGGCGACTGGGGATACACCGGTCTGGCTTGCAATCAGGCAAAGATCGCGAGCGGCGACGCTGTGGCATTTTACTGCCAAAAGGCATCCTGGCCGGACTCCGACGACATCGTCTGGTTTGAGGCAAACGGGAAAAAAGCGGAAAATATTACGGTAAAAGCCGGCGAGCCGACGGAATTGACGCTCATGGGCTATTCCCTCATCAACATCTTTGAAAAAACAGAACAGAAAGCGATCTCGCCGATCGGCGGGGCTACGGTAGAGTCCCTTGATTTCGACGCGGGCGCAACGCCGCCTTACGCAATCTTCGACGGCGCCGGCCCGGTTTCCGCGGTGTCAAACGCGGACGGAAAAGTACAAATCACCCTGCCCGCGGAAGGCGTCTATTATCTTTCGGCCTATTATGACGGCACCGGGAAAGGCTTGGCCGCGCCGCTCGTAAGGGTCACGGCGACAGCGGACGGTTTGGACGCGAACCGGACGCCGGAGCTGACGGCGCTGCGGGTTTTGAACAATCCGGGAACGCTCTCTCCCGCGTTTTCGCCGGACGTGTACAGCTATCGCTGCGCGCTCCCGGCGGCGGTCAGTTCGCTGTCCATAGGCGCGGTCGCCGCGTCGCAGTACACAAACATCGTATATTCAATCGGGGACGCCGTCTATCCGGGCGGCGGCGCAATCCCTGTACGCGACGGCACGGTCATCCGCGTCACAGCGACATACGAAGCTTCCGACGCCGTCGAGGTTTATTACATCACGATCTCCCAAGACGAAACATCAGACCCGCCGCTTAGCGCCGTGGGCGTCCCCGGGATTCGCGCGCTGGCGGCCGATCTGGCGAAGCTCAAGTCCTATGAAATGTCCGCTGTGCCAGATCCGGCCTTTGCGCAAGCCGGCGGGGAATGGACGATTTTTGCCCTCGCGCGGTCGGGGCAGTTGACCGACGCGTACAGGAAGCAATATGCAAACAACCTCACGGGCTATGTGCGGGAGCGAAACGGCGTACTGTCCTCCTATCGCTATACGGACTATTCGCGCGTCGACCTCGCCCTTGCGGCCATCGGCGCGGATCCGCGGGATTTTGCCGGATATAATCTGCTTGCGCCGCTCGCCGAGTATGACAAGGTGCTGTCGCAAGGCTTGAACGGCCCGACCTATGCCCTGCTCGCGCTCGACAGCAAAGGCTATGCAATGCCGGACAAGCCCGCCGGGTCAACATCCGCGCAAGCTGCGCGCGAGATGTACGTGAGCTTTCTGTTGAGCAAACAAAACCCGGACGGCGGCTGGAATCTCGCCGGCGATCCCGCTTCGGCTTCCAATCCCGACATCACCGCAATGGTACTGCAAGCGCTTGCCCCCTACCGCACAGGGTCGGCTTCGGGGCTGTCAGCCCTCGCTGTCAATCAGGCGGCCGTCGCCGCGGCTTTGGACAAGGCGGTCGCCGCGCTCAGCGATATGCAGGCGCAGACCGGCAGTTTCGGCACGATCGAAAGCAACGCGCAGGTCTTGATTGCGCTCACTACCCTCGGAATCCCGGTCGACGATTCCCGTTTTGTCAAGAATGGGCGAACGGTATATGACGCGCTCATGAATGATTGGCTCGGCGGTACGGGCGCATTCCGTCTGTCCGCGGCTTTCAGTACCCCCGATCAAATATCGACCGACCAAGGGTTTTCCGCGTTGGCATCCCTCTACCGCTATCTCACGGGTATGAGCAGCCTTTATGACATCAACGACAGCCCCGCGATAGAAGAAGAGGAACTGCCGCCGACCGTGCCGGATGTGACGCCTGTGACACCGGCTGTAACACCGGCCGTGACATCCTCGCCGAATACAGGCGACGATACCGCGCCCGCCTACGCGGCCTACGCGTTTCTGCTCGCCGCGCTTTTGCTCGGCGGACTGATCCTTCCGAGGCGGCGGGTGCAATAAAGAACTGTGTAATATCGACCGAAACTTATGGGCGATTATTTGCCCGCGGTCGGTGTTTTCAGGCAAGCTCTGATGCGTAGGCGTACTTCTACGTACGTTGGAGCAGCAGGTTTTGCATGAAAACGCCGAGATTCGGCAAATAGGCGCTCATACTACCAAGGGAACGCGTATGGCGCGGTGGGCGGCAGATAAATCTCCGCTTCAAATCCGTATTCCCCGAGCGCGCTTACAAATCCGGCAATATCACCCTCGTCCGTGAGTACAAGCCGCAGGATGGCGTAACTCTCCGTTTGATGGTCGATGTCGATGGCCTGAATGTTGCAAGCCCTGCGCCCGGCTTCCGCGGTGATCTGCGCGACGGCGCCGGGGCGGTTGTCCATTTGCACATGAACCTCAATAAGCTCGGCGGATTCCGGCACCCACTTGGCCGGAATCGATTTTCGCGCTTCGGCCGCCGCCGCAAGCATGCGCCGCGTTTCTTCTGTATCTCCGCTCCGGATGCTCCGCTCAAAACCGGAAAGGATATCTGTCAATTCCTTCAGCTCGTCGGCAATCAGTTCGGCATTGCTCTGCAGAATGCCCGCCCAAAGCGCGGGATCGCCCGCGGCCACGCGCGTCGTATCCTTGAAGCCGCCACCGGCAAAGCGCAAAAGCTCTCCGTTTTCGCCCCGGTGTGACGCGGCCAGCATGACAAGGGAAGAAGCCGCGACGTGCGGCACATGCGAGAGAATGGCCATGAGTTTGTCGTGCTCCGCCGCGTCGACGACGACCACCCGCGCACCGATGGCCGCGATGAGCGTATGAATCCGCTGATAGATTTGAACATCGAGGTCTACGGAACTGTCCGGGGCAAGAATCCAGGCCGCGCCGTCAAACAAATCGCTCCGCGCGGAGTCGACGCCGTTTTTCTCGCGGCCCGCCATCGGGTGCCCAGGAATGAAGCGCCCCGGATCGGCAAGCGCCTTTTTCGCGGCGCGTACCACAGGCGTTTTGGCGC
>JAITNA010000038.1 GCA_031290715.1 Eubacteriales Family XIII. Incertae Sedis bacterium
TGGATTTCCCGGGCTGTTGCGGACGGGATATCGGCCGCCGGATATTGGATGTTGGATATTAGACGCGGGATACCGGACGCGGGATGTTGGACGATAGATATTGTATGCGGGATATTGGATACGGGGTGAGATGAGGGGATGAAACGGATTTCAATTTGTATCATGGATCGGGATGAGGAATTTGTGCGGGCGTTTGTGCGGGCCGCCGCGTTGGATCATCCGGGGTTTGACATCACGGTTCGTGGGGCTTGCGGCGCGGATTGCGCGCGGGAATTTGACGTTTGCCTATGCGCGAAGGACGCTCAGGTAAGCTGCGGGAAACCGCTTATCCTTGGAAATCGGCAGCCTTGCGGGGATCCGGCCGGGGAGAAACATCCTTCTATATATAAGTACGCGGGCGTGTCCGCGATTTTGGCGGAAGTGCGCAGATTGACCTTTGATCGCCTGTTTTTGGAGGGCGACGCGGGCGCGGGCGGGGAAAAGATTCCCGCGAACCTCCCGCGCGGCGGCGCGCTGATCTGCGCGTATTCCCTTCAGGGCGGCGCCGGAACGAGTTGCTGCGCTATCGGCGTCGGGCGGGAACTGGCCCGGTATCGGGACAAAAAGACGCTGTATCTCAGTCTGGAGGATTACGAATCAAAGGCCCTGAGTCCGGGCGGGGGCGCGGGTATGCGCGCCGAGGAAATGCTCTATCGGTATTTTCGGCTGACGAATCGGGAAACGCCGGACGGCGCCTATTATGGTCTGCTTCAGACGGCCTTCGCCCCCGACGCATACGGACTTTTGCGGCTGAAGCCGGACCGGGGCTTCAACAGCTTGAGCGCGCTCGGCGTTCCGACGCTTTGCACGCTGCTTGCCTTGGCGCTCCCGGCGTGCGAAGCCGAAATGACGGTACTCGACTTCGGTACGCGGCTGCGTTTTCTGAAGGCGTTTTCCGACGTGACGGAGCCGGTTTTTCTGGAAGTGCGCCGGGAAGCGGCGGTGCCGGACGCGGAGGTTTGGGCCGACGGGGAGAACCTCTTCGGGCCCGATGTGCCGCGCGTCGCCGCGGAGATTCCGTTTTGCCCGGAGGATGTATACGGCGCCGGCGGCCATGTCGAGGTATCGCTTGCCAACACATTCGGCCTTGCGATCAAGGAAACAGCGGATCGCTTATTATCCACCGCGGAGGGTTGACAATGGACGGCTATGGACATGAAACGGCGGCGGCGGGCGTTCAAGGGAATCGGGAAGCGCAATTCCCCTGCAGCGGCAAGCAGGAGGAGCGGAAACAGCGGCTGATCGGAGAACTGACGAAAGAGGTTCGCGAGTACGCGCGCGGCGCGGTCCTTGATGTGAGCGACGAAGAGGTCATGAATTTCATCGACGAAAAATTGGGCGGCACGTATGCGGCGCTTGGCGTGGAGGAGAAGATCGCGGTCGCGGATACGGTATTCGTGCGCACGCGGCGGGAGCTCAGCGTTTTGCAGCCTTTGGCCGACAATCCCGATGTTACGGAGATCATGGTCAACGGGAAAGACCGCGTCTTTGTTGAAAAGGCCGGGCGGCTCATGCAGACGGATGTGCGCTTTGAGAGTACGGAGGAACTCGAGGACGTGATTCGCAAGATCGCCGCCAAGGTTCACCGTGAGGTCAACGAGCTTTCTCCCATTCTCGACGCGCGGCTGCTCGACGGTTCCCGCGTCAACGCGGTGTACAAGAACATCGCGCTCGGCGGGCCCGCGCTGTCCATCCGGCGCTTTCCGCAGACGGCGATCACGATGGACAAGCTCATTGCGTACGGGTCAATTACAGAGGAAGCCGCGGAGTTTCTTGCCGGGCTTGTGCGGGCCGCCTACAACATCTTCGTGAGCGGCGGGACCAGTTCGGGCAAAACGACCTTTCTGAACGCGTTGTCCGATTTCATTCCCAAGGAAGAGCGTATTGTAACGATTGAGGACTCGGCGGAACTTCAGATACTGGGGATCAACAACCTCGTGCGCCTTGAATGCAGAAGCGCCAATGTACAGGGACGGGGCGAAGTCACCATGCGGCAGCTCATCAAATCGAGTCTGCGTATGCGGCCCAATCGGATCATCGTCGGCGAGGTGCGCGGCGAGGAGGTGCTCGACATGATTCAGGCGATGAATACCGGGCACGACGGTTCTCTGTCTACCGGGCACGGGAATTCACCGCGCGGCATGCTCTATCGGCTCGAGGCGATGTTCCTTCAGGCCGCGGATTTTCCGATCGACGCGATCCGAAGGCAGATCGCGGAGGGGATAGACATCATGGTGCATCTCGGGCGCATTGGCGGGGGCAGGCGCATTGTCCTTGAAATCGCGGAGGTGATGGGCGTGTCGGACGGGGAGGTCGGGCTGCATACCCTTTTCGCGTGGGAACCGGGGCAGGGGCTCGTGCGGCGGGACGGGATGAAGAATACGGAAAAGATGGCGATACACACCGGAGGTTTGGCTTATGAACTATGAAACCTATGCGCTGCACGGCAAAGAGCGCATGAAATATTACCTGATTGCGTCCGCGGGGCTGGCTTTCCTCGGCATCCTGTTTTTCGACAGTTTGATTGCCGCGGCGGGATTGGCGCTTTGCTCCATCCCCGCGGAACGGTATTGGTGCAGGCAGCGGGCGGCGGAGCGGCGGCGCAGTCTTTCCGCGGAGTTCAAGGATATGCTGCTTTCGCTGTCGGCTTCGTTTCAGACCGGCCGGCAGATGACGGAAGCGATTTTTGAAGCGCGGGAGCATCTATTGTTAATCTTTCCGGAAAACGCGCCCATCAACGCGGAGCTTGCGCGGATGACAAGGCGGCTGTCCTCGGGCGGGGAAAGCGAACGGGAAGTACTTTTTGATTTCGCGCGCCGCAGCTGCTCGGAGGACGCGCGGCAGTTCGCGGATATCTACTATACTTGCCTTGTAACGGGCGGGGATGTCGTGAAGGTTGTGAACCGCACGACGGAGGTTCTCGTGGAGAAAATGGCCATCCGCAAGGAGATTGAAACGCTGACGGCGCAAAAGAAGTATGAAGCGAAGATTCTGACGCTCATGCCGATTGTCATTCTGCTTTTTCTGCGGCTCAATTCACCGGACTATCTCACGCCGCTGTATTCGACGGCGGCCGGGATGTTTGTCATGGCGGCGGCGCTCGCGGCGCTCGCGGCTTCCTTTGTTTGGAGCAGCCGTATCATGGAGATTGAAGTATGAAACAGGGAATCAAGGAATTTCTTCAGGACAAGATCGACCTCTTGACCGGGCGGGAGGACCGTATGCGCGAACGTTACAAAGCGGTGTTCGCGGATGGGGAGCATAAGGCGCTGATCGGGAAAGCGAAGCAAACAAACCGAATGTTTCTGCTCGCGGCGGCGGCCATGCTGATTGCGGCTTCCGCGCTTTGGGTGTCCGAAGCGCTTGGCGCTGCGGACGCCGCGCTCGATCTGGAGCGGGACGGACCCGGCGGGAAAACCCGCACGGTGACGGCGGACGTCCGCGCCGACTATCTCGGCGAAACCTTTGATGAGCGGGCGACCATCCGCATTCTGCCGAAAGAGCCGAGCCGCGCGGAGGGCGAAAGTCTGCTGTCGGAGCTGAAAGGGCGCTTGCCCGCGATGATTCTTGCGGACAATACCGCAATGGACGCGGTCGTGACAGACTTGTCCCTGCCGGCTTCGGATCCTGTGACGGGCGCGGATCTGACATGGTCAAGCAGCGATGAGCGCATTATTTCCGATAAAGGCCGCGTCAATCTGATCGGTGCGGAAGAGGGGACATTGGTGACGCTGACCGCGTTTCTGCGTCTTGGCGAAGCGTCCGATACGCTGACCCTTGCGCTGAAAACCGGCAGCCCGAGGGCGGGCTATGATTTTGCGGCGGCCATCGAGCAGCGGGTCAGCGAAGCGGTACGCCGTATCGGTACGGATGACAGCGGCGAAGCGGCGGTACTGCCCGCGGAAGCGGAAGGGGGATTGCGGCTTGACTGGAGCGCGCCCGCCGCGAAAGGCCATTTGCCGGAAATCCTGATCGCCGTCGCCGCCGCGGCGCTCGCGTTCCGATATCGCTATCGGGCCGTGGATAAGCGTATCGCCGAAGCGCGGGCGCAGGTTGAGCGCGACTTTCCGGATTTCATCGGGAAGCTGGGCCTTTTGCTCGAAGCGGGATTGGTGATCACCTCCGCGATGGAGCGGATTATCGACGACTACCTTGCGAATATGCGGGCGCAGGGAAAGCGGCAGCTTTATGAGGAGCTTGTTTCGATGAGGGAGCGTATGCGGGCCGCGGGAACCTCGCTCGTCTATGAATTTGCGGATATTGCGCGGAGAAACGGACTCAGGGAGGTGATGCGATTCAGTTCGATTCTGGCGGACAATATAGATAAAGGCAGCGCGTTGGCGGACAAATTGGAAACCGAAAGCGAAATGCTTTGGGACAGCCGAAAACGGCGGGCGGAGAAAGCGGGGCGCATTGCGGAAACAAAGCTGATTTTCCCGATGGTGCTGCAAATCCTCGTTGTGATTGCTGTCACAGTGATGCCGGCGGCTTTTGAGATGCAGTAACACTGCGAAAAAAAAGAAAGGAAAATACAAGATGAAGATGAAATGCCAGGCGCTTGCGCGCAGAGCCATGCGGCTCTCGCGCGGCAAGGGCGGGATGGAATTGGTACAGGTGGCAATCCTCGTAGCGATCGCCATCGTGATCGGATTGATCTTCCGCACACAGATTGAAGCCTTTGTGAACAATGTTTTCTCGAGTCTTTCATCGGGCAAATTCTCGTAGCGGCAGCGCGATGGTGGAAGCGGCGATCTTCTTCCCCATCGCGATCCTTGCGGCCATGGCGGTACTCTATCTGCTGATCAATGTGTACAGCCAAACCGCGTTGCAAGCGCACATGCACCTTTTTGTCCGTGCGGAAGCGGCGTCGGAGGGTGAACGTGTGAGCGTGCGTCTTGAAGAATCGAGCCCTATGGATCGCTACCGTGCGGAAGCCGAAAGCGTTTCGATCGAAACAAATGAAGGCCGGCGTTTTACCGCGCGGTACATCGAAGCGGAGCGCAGCAAACGTTATTTCGGCGGCAGGCTTGCGAATCCGCTCGGATATGAGATGGAGTATTACGGAAGGTGCTATGTGATTGACGAAGCGGCGCTCGTGCGGCTGAGGGAACTTGTGACCGGGTGAGCGTGGCGGCTGCTTGGCGGCCGTTCAGCGACGGATTGACGGCCGAATGACGGCCGGGTGATAGGAAGCATGAAGCAGGGGAGTCTACGCAGATGAGAATGAACAAATTTTGGAGAAAGAAAAAACGCGGCAGCATAACGGTATTTCTCGTAATCGCTTTCGCCTGCTTTTTGCTCGCGGCGTCCGTGCTCTTTTCCGCGGCGAAATCCGCCGCGGGGCGAAGCGCCGCGGACGCCGCCCTCGGGCTCGCCGGCCGTTCGGTACTCTCGGAGTACGACAGACGACTGTTTTCGGACTACGGGATTCTTGCTTTTCGCGGGGATGGGGCGCAGATCGAAGAGGATATCGCGTATTACACGGATGCCTCGCTCAATCCCCGCGGGCTTTTGTATACCTTCTTCCGGGGCGGCGGGACACACATAGACGCGCTGCGGATGAATACAGAGGATGTCGAAGTCAACCTCAAGGAATATTCCGTATTGGACTTAGACAATTTCGAGAATCAGGTGAAGGGCGCCGTATTGGCAAAATGGCTCGGACAAGTGCGAAGCGGCGGCGCGGGATCGGCTTCGGGCGGCGCGGAAAGCGGGGAGACAGGACGGACGCTGCGAAACAGCGCCGTGCTCACCTCGCTGCCGTCGGCGGGCTATAACGGCCCCTTGTTTCCCTCGATCGCGGGGATCGCCGACCTGCCGAAAGCGGAGAGCGTGTTTCAGGAAGGCACGACGCAGTTTCTGCTCGGCGAATACATTTGCAGCGTCTTTTCAAACCACCTCGACGACCCCGGCGGGGGACAGCCTTCCGATCGGTTTTTCCGCAATGAAATGGAGTATATCATCGCGGGGAAGACGGGCGACGATGCCAATTACAATAACGTGAAATGGCGGCTTCGCGCGGTTCGCTTTGCCTTGAACAACGCGGCGATTTTGATAGACTCGGAAAAACAGGCGGCGATCGAGGAAATCGCGCTCGCCGTCGCGGCGTTGACGGAGGGGTCGGGCTACGCGGTGGCGAAGGCGGCGGTTACGGAGGCATGGGTGACCGCGGAAACACGCAATGACCTGATGCTGCTTGAAGCGGGTAAGAAGGTCGCGTTTCTGAAAACGTCCGCGCAGTGGGCGACGGGCGACATTGCGAAAATCTGGGCGGGATTCACGGCAAGCGAGGCCGTAGAACCGGCGAGCAGCTCCGGGTTTTCCTACGAGGACTATCTGCGTATCCTGCTCTTCATGCTTGACCGCGAAACAAAGCTGCTGCGTATGATGGACCTCATCCAGATCAATCTGAAAGGGGACTATTACGGAGATTTCCTGCTGCGGGAACACTATGTCGGATTTCGTTTTCAATGCAGCGTTGACGGTGAGAAATATGCGTATGCGGAAAAATATTAAGGGGAAACGGCGCGGGTCGCTGGCGGTGGAAATCGCGATCATGCTGCCGCTTTTCATGGTGGGGATTCTGACGGTCGGATACTGTATCAAGTTCGCGATGATTGAGGAAAATGTGCAGCACAGCTTGATCGACGAAACGCACAAGCTCGCGGCGGACGCGGCCATCCTCCCCATTCCGGTGACCTACAAGAAAGACCTCGCCGCGCGCCTATCCGAGGAGAGCCGCGGGGAGATTGAAAACATCGTCGTCGAGCCGCTGCGTTACCGCGTTCCGGGCATCGGATCCGGCGGGCGAATCTATACGGATCTGATCGGCGTGTCTGTTTCCTATTACGCGCCGCTGCATATCCCCCGGATTTTCCGCGAGGGGATCGCGGGCGAGGAAACCGTTGTCTGCCGGGCCTTTGTCGGCGCCCTGAACGACGGGCCGTCAAAGCCGTTCTCGGAAATGGAGCGGGACGAGGACTCCGTGACCGTGTGGGTATTCCCGCGCGCCGGGGAGCGCTATCACGGGGAAAGCTGTTCCTATATCCAAAACAATCCGCGCGAAGTCCTGCTCGACAAGCAGGTGCGCAGCCATTATTCCCCCTGCGAGCTGTGCCGCCCGAACGAAGCGCGTGACGGCGCTTTGGTATACTGCTTTCCGACGTCGGGCAAGGTCTATCACAGCGGGGACTGCTATATCGTCGAACGTTATGTGGTGTCGATGGATGAGGAGGACGCGAAGAAGCGCGGGTACTCGCCGTGCGCCAAATGCGGAGGGCATTGAACATGGAAAGAATCATCGAAGTCAAGCCGGGTTCGCCGGGCGCCACGGCGCTCTCCCCGCACGAAAAAACGATCATCGCGGAGGGATTGGCCCCGTTCCTGCCGCCGTTCACCTTTGTCGCGGCGGCAGGCGGCGAATCGCTGCTGTTCTCCTGCGAGGGCTTGCTGCCGGCGGCATGGTTCGCAAGCGCCCGCGGCGCGGAGCCCTCTTTTTCGGAGGCCCCCCGGAGCCCGAAGCGGCCGGTGCTGAACGATCTGTTTCTGATTCTCGAGGACTACATCCGCTGTATAGCCAAAGCAAGGGATTTGCTGCTGAATACCGCGCGGATCAGCTCGGACCCCGTGAACGGCGTCTATGCGGCGCCCGGCGGCGCGGTCAGAGTCGTCTACGGGCCGGACGAGTACAGCGGCGCGGGGGAAAAAATCCGGCGGCTTGCGCTGTGCTTCGCGGGCTGCGAAAGCATTATGGGCGCGAAGCCGTCAATGGAACAGGTCGCCGAAAGGATTCACGAATCCGGCCCCGCGCTGCGGGATTGCCTGAAGCTGACGGAGAGCATACACCGGGAATGGAACTATATCATTTGATATAGGCCGCGCTGACGTAGCCCTCGCTGCCGCTGTAGCTGATCTTGTACCAAGAACCGCTCTGCCCCGTGATGGTCACCTTTGTCCCGTTCTTCAAAACCGTGAGGATTTTATAATTGGTTCCGGGGCCGCCGCGTACATTGAGCCCAGCCGCCGTGTTTACCGTGCCGGTTTTTGTCTGCACCGCTGTGCCGATCTTGACATAGGATTTGCTCACATAGGCGGTCTTGCCGTTGTAGCTGATTTGATACCAGTTTCCGGTTTCTCCGGCGACGGTCACGGCCGCGCCGTGTTTCAGGCTGCCGAGGATCGCGTAGGTCGTGCCGGGGCCGCCGCGCACATTGAGCGTCGTGCCCGGCGTGTTGACGGTGCCGGTCTGCGTCTGCGGCGCGGCCGGCTCGGATGGTTCAGCCGGCGCGGATGGCACGGATGGCGCGGCCGGCGTGGCCGGCGTGCCGGGTATCTGCGCGCCCGCGGCGAGCGTCACATACGCTTTGTTCACATAGCCGGCCTTGCCGTTATAGTCGATATGATACCAATCGCCGGTCTGCCCCGTAATCTGCACCGCTTTCCCCTTGGACAGGGCGCCGAGAATGGAATAAGAAACACCGGCGCCGCTGCGCACATTGAGCCCGGCCGCCGCGTTCACCGTGCCGGAAGCCGGGGAACCGGAGGCAGAGCCGCCCGTATCGACGGTCCACGGCATGACGACAAGCTTGGTCGCGGAGCCTACATTGTAATAGAAAGCAAGGATATCCGAATAGGACTTGCCTTGTGAGGACATCTGATAGGCCCCGACTTGGCTCAGCCCGGAAGCGTGCCCGTACCGTACGCTTGCGATCAGCCAAGAAGCGCCGTCATCGCGCAAGCAGAGCATGGAGTACTTCGTGCCAAGCCCCAGAACACCGTTCAGGAAGGGGTATTTGGCAGAACTGCCGGCCGGCACGTAAGGGGCAAGGTTCAAGGTGATGTCCCGCGCCGGCGTTTCGCCGATCTGCGGCAGGCCGATCACGATCTGCGCGCCCAAAAACGCGCGGTCGGGCCCCGTATACCGGGGATTTGTCAATACAAGGCTGCGAACCACCGCGTCCGCGGCGATCCCGCTCACATCGACGCCGGCCGCGCTCAGGTTTTCGCGCAGCATTTTGTACGGCTGCGCCGTCGAATCCCTCAGGCTCGCCGCGGCGAGGGCCTTTGGAATGACCGTCTTGCCGCTGTACAAATCGGACGCAAGGGTATAAGCCAGATCGTAGGGGTCTTGCTTGTAAGGCAGATAGTCGAAGTTGGACGCCGCCGCGCCCGACGACTTCGCGTACTCCGTATAGCCGCCGTTGGAAGCGCTGAAACAGGCGTACACATTGGCACCCGCCGCCGTTTTCAAAATGGTGTTCTTGGTTTCCGTGACCGCGCGGATGCAGTTGGTCTGCGCCGCGTTATAGCCATAATACACCTGCGACGCGGTCGTGTTCACGAGATCCTGCTCGACGGTGTCGCGATTCCTCGAATACATGACGTAATAGGCGTAACTGCGCGCGGCGACGGCCTGTGCCTTCAAGGCCTCAAGCGGCCAGCCGTTGCTCATCTCGTAGGGCAGCACCCCCATTACATAAGTTTCCATATCGACGTGGTTGATCAACTTGAGCGTGCCGTTTTTGTTGATGACTCGAAGGTCGCCGGCATATTTGTAGCCCTTGTTGATTTGCAGGAGATGGGTCGTCGCGCAGTTTTCCGCTTTGATCAGGATGTCGCCGTCGAGATCGTAGGACACCGAGCCGCTTTGGACGCGAAGGCCGCTCCCGTTGACCGTAATGACGAAAGCCCCGGAAATCGTTTTCCCGTTGTCCGCGATGGTGTGCGACC
>JAITNA010000045.1 GCA_031290715.1 Eubacteriales Family XIII. Incertae Sedis bacterium
CAGGACGTTTTTGTACACAAGGCGCTGATCAAGAGCGGGACGCTGCGCGTGGGCGATACGCTGACGTGCGCTGTCAATCCGGTTTTGCGCAACCGCACGGCGCGCAATCACACGGCGACCCATCTGCTTCACAAAGCCTTGGTCAGCGTGCTTGGGTCCCATGTCCGGCAGGCGGGTTCCTCCGTAGACGCGGAAACGCTGCGTTTCGACTATACCCATTTCGAGGCGCCGGATTCCCGCAAGCTCGATGAGGTCGAGGGCATCGTCAACCGCGTGATTGATGAGTTTCTCCCCGTGAATACCGTCGTTACAACAGTGGAAAGCGCGAGGGAGCGCGGCGCGGCGGCGCTTTTTGACGAGAAATACGGCAACGAGGTCCGTCTTGTCGAGGTCGGCGATTTCAGCGCGGAGCTTTGCGGGGGGACGCATGTCCGAAGCTCGGGCGAGGTGGGGGGATTCAAGATCGTTTCCGAGGGGTCCGTCGGCTCCGGAGCGCGGCGCATTGAAGCCATTACAGGGACAAATCTGCTGAAGCCGCTCCTGCGTGCGGAAAATATCCTCACGGAGGTCGGCGAGGCAGTCAAGGCGCATCCGGACGTCCTGATGGAGAAAATCAACGGGATTCTCGATGATATGAGAGAAACCAAGCGGGAGCTTGAGGAAAGCAAAAGGGCGCGGGCCGGGCGGGCGGCGGATGAATTGCTTGCGGAAGCGCGGACGGTAAACGGCGTGAAATTGGTCAAAAGGGCGTTTGACGACCTCGAAGCGGACGAGCTCCGCGTCCTTTCGGACAAGCTCAAAGCCGCCGAACAGGGGCTTGCGGTCGTCCTCGTTTCCGCGTTGGGCGGCAAACTCACGATCATTGTGTCCGTGTCGGACGATCTGGTTTCAAGGGGGCTGCACGCGGGCAAGATGGTCAAGGAATTGGCGGCGGCGGCCGGCGGCGGGGGCGGCGGCAAGGCTGACATGGCGCAGGCCGGCGCGAAGGACGCGGGCAAGGCGGGCGCGGTGCTTGCGGCGGCCGACGCGTATATTGAAGCCTTTTCGTCGTAGGATTTTCGGCGTAGGATTTTTCCGATTGACAAGGCGCATGTTTTGGCCTACGACACCGCTAATTCCACTTGGACGCCATGTTCATGCTTGATACTGTGCGAATTCATCGTTGTGACGATCGTTTCCTTGCAACCGCCGTACATGGCGGTCGTAGTGATACGAATGACCGAGCAGTTCTCGTCCGCGTATTCCACCATCGTTTTCGCGCTGCCCATCTTGGCGCCCAAATCGGCTTCGGAATAATCCATGACGACAGCCCCATCTTTCAACTCCGTCTTGAAGGACGGCTGTTTCTCTTCGGAAATCCAGTCCGCGATGCACTCGTTGAGGGACTCCGCTGTGTAGTAAGCCTGTGTCTTTGCCTGGGAAACGCCCGTTTGCTGATGGGAAACCGTCGTAATGTAAAATACGGCGCTGATCAGAATCGTGAGGACGAACATGCTCACCAAGGTCCAAATCAGCACGGACCCGGATCGCGCCCGAAATCTTTTTTTGAAAAATTCTCCAAACATTATAAAACCCCCTTTAACCTTCCGCGCCTTTTCGAATCACCGTATAGGTCTTGCCGCCCACCGTATAGGAATCCGCGCTGCCCGCAATGCTGTAATTGCCCAATTTCAGATTGATATGGGCCTGTGAGGTCGGCGTTTCATGATAGGCAATCTCCCGCTCCGCTTCCACCGCGTTGTTTCTTGATGTAATGTCGCGGTGTTTGAGTACCGTTGCCGTCTGAAACGAAGCCACAAAGACCAAGCTGATCACCGCGATGATGGCGAACGCGGTAATGGCTTCGATAAGCGTAAATCCATCTTTCTTTAATACAAACTTTTTCATTATTTTTCTCCAACTTCTCCCTATTGTGCAATTTAGTAATTGAGTACATTATATTATTACCCAAAAAATTGAATGTTTAACATCAAATTTGTATTTTATATAATTTTTTTACACTGGATTCCCGCATTGCAGTCACTTTCATGCCACGTCTGCCAAGCTTGCGCGGCTTGCCAGTCCTATCCCGATTTGCGATAGCAAATCGATAGAAGGACGGCTGTCAGGGATTCAAGCGCTTCAGCGCTTAGAATCCTACGGCTTAGCCGCAGTGCAAGCTACGGCTGACAGCAGTGAGATTCGTCAAGATTCGGCAAATAGGCTGTTACTATTCAGACATCAGCTAAAATAATGTCATTCTTGGGCGCGAAGCGTCCCGAGAATCCAGTGATTGGCAGAGGTTACAGGAGCTTTAGCTCCGTCGTACCTCGCACATCGAGGACGACAGCGCGTTGCGGACGTATCCCGGTCGCTTGCGACCGTTGGAACGTCCCATTCGAGGACGACAGCGCTTCAGCGCGTGGTCGTCTACCGTGGTCGTCTACCGTAGCCATGCCATGGATTCCCGCATTCGCGGAAATGACAGTATTTTAGCAGGGGTCTGAGCAGTTACAATTTCTTTGAAAAAAACCGAGAATTCTTGGGGAAAGCGGTTGTTTTAATTTCTTGGCGTGATATACTTTAGCAGGAATAGAGTGCAATTTTCTAAAAATTCAGAAAAATAATGAAAGGGCTTGCTGTTCGGGAGTTTTGCGCAAAATATTATGAAGAGATAACAAGAGGAGAAAATGCTAAGACGGGTCTATGTGGAAAAGAAGAGCGGCTTTGACATCGAAGCGCAGAACCTTCGGAAAGAATTGAAAGAAAATCTGGGCGTTGCCGGGCTGAAAAAGGTACGCGTGATCAATCGCTACGATGTGGAAAACATCTCGGACGAGCTGTATGAGAAAGCAAAGGCGCTCGTGTTTTCCGAGCCCAATCTGGACGAGGTTCGGGACGAGGAACTCGAGATATCCAAGGAAGCTTTCGCTTTCGGCGTCGAGTATCTGCCCGGGCAGTTTGATCAGCGCGCGGATTCGGCGGCGACCTGCATTCGACTGATCGACCCGGACGCGGACCCGGCCGTGCGCTGCGCCAAGATCATGGTGATTGAAAGCCGTTTGGACGAGGAGGTCAAATCAAAAATCCTGAAATATTGCATCAACCCCGTGGATTCACGGCAGGCGGCGGCGGCCAAACCGCAGACGCTTTCCGTCAATCTGCCCGATCCGGCGGCAGTCCGGGTCGCGGAGGGTTTTCGCCGCATGAGCGACGGGGAATTGCGGCGCTTTGGGTCGGAGATGGAATTCGCGATGAACCATGAGGACTTGGCTTTTGTCCGGGACTATTACTCCGAGGAGGAGTTTCGCGATCCGACCGTAGCGGAGCTGCGCGTGATTGACACCTACTGGTCGGACCATTGCCGCCATACGACTTTTTTGACGAAGCTCACGGAGGTGAACTTTGAGGGCGGCGGCTACGCGGATGTCGTGCGGGAGGCCTTTGAGGAATATCTGAAAATCCGCGCGGAGGTCTACGGCGGGGAAGCGGCGGCGAAACGCCCGGTCACCTTGATGGATATGGCGACCATCGGCATGAAATATCTGAAAAAACAGGGGCTTCTAAACGACCTTGACGAGTCGGAGGAGATCAACGCGTGCAGCATTCGTGTGGAAGCGGAATTGATCCCGGAGCCCGGCGCCGCGCCGGTAAAAGAGGACTGGCTCGTGATGTTCAAGAACGAAACGCACAACCATCCGACGGAGATCGAGCCTTTCGGCGGCGCGGCGACCTGCCTTGGCGGGGCCATTCGCGACCCCCTGTCCGGGCGCGCCTATGTCTATCAGGCGATGCGCGTGACGGGCAGCGGCAATCCCGGCACATCGATACGGGATACCCTGCCCGGCAAGCTGACGCAATATCAGATCACGCGCGGCGCGGCGAAAGGCTACAGCACATACGGCAACCAAATAGGTCTGGCGACGGGCTTTGTAGACGAAATCTACGACGACAGTTATTGCGCCAAACGGCTTGAAATCGGCGCGGTCGTCGGGGCCGCCCCGGCCGAAAATGTCGTCCGCGAAACGCCCGTGAAAGGGGACGTCGTCCTCATCGTCGGTGGCAGAACGGGGCGCGACGGGATCGGCGGCGCGACGGGAAGCTCGAAAGAACACACGGAGGAGTCCATCCATACGGCGGGCGCCGAGGTGCAAAAAGGAAACCCCCCCATCGAGCGTGACATTCAGCGGCTCTTTCGCCGGAAAGAAGCGGCCAAGCTGATCAAGCGCTGTAACGATTTCGGCGCGGGCGGCGTGTCCGTCGCCATCGGCGAGCTGGCGCCGAGCATCGACGTCAACCTTGACCTCGTCCCCAAAAAATACGAGGGGCTCGACGGGACGGAATTGGCCATTTCGGAAAGCCAGGAACGCATGGCCGTTGTGATCGCAAAGGAAAACGTCGAGCGCTTTTCCGCTTATGCGGTGGAGGAGAATATTGAGGTGGCGGCGGTCGCGAAGGTCACGGATACGGGGCGGTTTCGCATGTACTGGCGGGAGGATCTCATCCTCGATATCTCGCGGAAATTCCTCGATTCAAACGGCGCGCAGCAGGAACGCAAAGCCTTGGTCCGCGCGGAGGACATTCAAATCCGCAGGGGCGAGGAGATTATTGCTTCCGAGATTCCGGGCGAACGGGATTTGCTTGGGATGCTCGCCGAACTGAACTGCGCGGGCAAGCGCGGGCTCATCGAATACTTCGACAGCACGATCGGCGCGGGCAGTCTGCTCATGCCGCTCGGCGGCAAGGCGCAGCTGACGCCGACGGCCGGCATGGCGTCAAAGCTGCCCGTCACGGACGGCGATACCAATACGGCGACCCTCATGAGCTACGGCTTTGACCCGCGGATCGCGAAAGACAGTTCGTACCACAGCGCTGTATTCGCCGTCCTCGACAGCGCCGCCAAGATCGCGGCCATGGGCGGGGATATCACAAAGATACGCTTGTCGCTCCAGGAATATTTTCCCAAGCTCGGCAAGGTGCCGACGCGTTGGGCGCGCCCGGTCATGGCGCTGCTTGGGGCGCTGAAAGCGCAGCTTTCCCTCGGCATTCCCGCGATCGGGGGCAAGGACAGCATGTCCGGGACCTTCCAACATCTCGATGTCGTCCCCACGCTCGTGTCATTCGCCGTCGCGCCCGCGGACGCCCGCCGCATTCTTTCGCCGGAGTTCAAACAAAGCGGAAGCAAGATCGTGTTCCTCGAATGCAAAAGGGACGGCGCTTTCATGCCGGACTTCGAGGGATTTATGAATCATATGAAACGTGTCCATGAGCTCGCGTTGGAGAACCGTATCCTCGCCGCGAATACCGTTTCCTATGGCGGCCTGTTCGTCGCGGCGGCAAAAATGGCCATCGGCAACGGGATCGGAACGGTGTTATTTGCACCGAACCGCAACGATCTGATCGACGAAAGTTACGGCAGTCTGCTGCTTGAAATCGCGGCGGGGGAGGATCCCGAAGCGCTCTTCGGCGGCCTTGATTACCGCGTGATCGGGGAAACCGTGGACAGCGGCTGCATTGAAATCAAAAGTCTTGAGGGGATCAAGTCCTCCAGTTCTTTCGATTCCGTAATCGTGCCGCTTGACGAGATTGCCGAGCGGTGGGAATCTCCGCTTTCCGCGGCTTTCCCCCTCGTCCCCGGACTAAAGGCTGCGGACGAGGAAGGGATTCCCATAGCGCGCGCGGAAAAAAGATCGGGGACAGACGGCTCCGCGCACAAGGTCGGCGCCGCGAAACCGAGGGTATTCATCCCTGTTTTTCCGGGGACAAACTGCGAGGTCGACAGCCGGCGCGCCTTTGAGATGGCGGGCGCGGACGTGACCGTCGTCAATCTGCTCAGCCGCAATCACGGGGAACTGAACGAATCGATCGGGAAAATGGCGGATGAAATCAAACGGAGCCAGATTCTCATGATACCGGGCGGGTTCAGCGGCGGGGACGAGCCGGAGGGCTCGGCCAAATTCATTGCGGCGGTGTTCCGAAGCCCGGCCCTTTCCGAGGCGGTCATGGATTTGCTTGAAAACCGGGACGGCCTGATGCTTGGGGTTTGCAACGGTTTTCAGGCCTTGGTCAAACTGGGGCTTTTGCCTTACGGCCGGATCACGGAGCCGGATGAGAACGCGCCGACGCTGACGTACAATACGATCGGGCGCCATATGTCAAAGCTTGTCCGCGCGCGCGTGGGCTCCGTCTTGTCGCCGTGGCTGGCGGCAACCCGGGTCGGGGATATCCACACGGTTCCCGTTTCGCACGGAGAAGGCCGCTTTACGGCGGGCGCGGAAACCCTGCAAAAATTGTTGGCGAACGGGCAAATCGCGACGCAGTATGTGGATTTGGCGGGGAATCCGACCTACGACGTGCGCTACAATCCGAACGGGTCGCTGCTTGCGATCGAAGGCATTACCTCGCCGGACGGCAGGATTTTCGGGCGCATGGGGCATTCGGAGCGGAATATGCCCGGACTGTACAGGAACGTCCCCGGGGACTATGATCAAAGTATCTTTGTTTCCGGTGTTCATTATTTCAAATAATTCGGAGGTTGATACAAATGAAGGCAGGTATTGTGATGGGCAGCCGCAGCGATTACAAGGCGGTGGAGCGCGCCGAAAAGATATTGGACGGGTTTGCCGTGGACTATGAAACGCGTATCATTTCCGCGCACCGCACGCCGTCGGCCGCGGAGGAGTTCGCGCGGGGCGCCGAGGAAGAGGGTATCGAGGTCATCATCGCGGCGGCCGGCAAGGCGGCGCATCTCGGCGGGGTGATCGCCGCGTATACGCCCCTGCCCGTTATCGGGCTGCCGATCAAATCTTCGACATTAGACGGTCTGGATTCCCTGCTCTCGATGGTGCAGATGCCCCGCGGTGTACCCGTGGCGACGGTGGCGATCGACGGCGCGGAAAACGCGGCGCTGCTCGCGGTGCAGATTCTGTCTGTGAAATACGCGCAGCTTCGCGAAGCGATGATTACATACAAGGCAAATATGGAACGGGAAGTGCTCCGCGACGACGCCGAGTTCCAATCGGAAAAAATATAGATGTCTATTCAGAGGTATGTTAAATATTTAAAAGGAGGAAGGACATGACGGTTGAGAAACGGGAACAGCTTTATGAGGGCAAGGCGAAGAAGGTGTACGCGACGGACGACCCTGATTTGTATATCGTGTCGTACAAGGACGACGCGACCGCTTTTAACGGGGAGAAAAAGGGGCGGATCGCGGACAAGGGCGTCGTCAACAACACGATGACGAACATTATCTTCGCGCTCCTCGAAAAGAAGGGCGTCCCGACGCATTTTGTCGAGCAGATCAGCGACCGCGATACGGTGGTGAAAGCCGTGACCATCCTGCCGCTTGAGGTGATTATCAGAAATGTCGCGGCCGGGTCTTTCTCCAAGCGCTACGGGGTGGAGGAGGGTACTGCGCTCGCGCGGCCTACGCTGGAGTTCTCATACAAGAAAGATGAACTCGGCGATCCGCTGATCAATGATGATCACGCGCTTGCGTTAGCGTTAATCACGGAGGAACAGCTCGCGACTGTAAAAATTATTACACATAAAATCAATGGGATATTGACAGAATTTTTTCTTGACAAGGGGCTGAAGCTTATCGATTTCAAGATCGAATTCGGGACGGACAACAGAACGGGGGAGGTCATTCTCGCGGACGAGATTTCGCCGGATACGTGCCGGCTGTGGGACGTAGACACGAACGAAAAGATGGACAAGGACCGGTTTCGCCGCGACCTCGGCAAATTGGAAGAAACCTATCAGGCGGTTCTGGGGAGGATACAAGCGTAAATATGGAAGGCAAACTCACATACAAGGAGGCGGGCGTCGATACCAAAGAGGGCGAGCGCGCCGTGAAACTCATGCGCGAACATGCCCGGAAAACGTTCGACGCGGGGGTGCTGGCGGGGATCGGCGGGTTCGGCAGTTTGTACGCGCCGGATATGACAGGCATCTGCGAGCCGGTGCTTGTGGCGGGCAGCGACGGCGTCGGGACGAAGCTCTTGGTCGCGTTTTTGATGAACAAACACGATACGGTCGGGCAGGATTGCGTGGCGATGTGCGTCAACGATGTGCTGTGCCAAGGGGCCAAGCCCCTTTTTTTCCTCGATTATATCGCGACGGGCCATGTGGACGCGGAGAAGGTCGCGTCCATCGTCAAGGGCGTTGCGGACGGCTGCATCCTCGGGCAATGCGCTTTGGTGGGCGGGGAAACGGCGGAGATGCCCGGACTCTACAAAGGGGATGACTACGATATGGCCGGTTTTTGCGTGGGCCTTGCGGACAAGAGCCGTATCATCGACGGAAAGACGATCAAAGAGGGCGACAAGATCATCGGGATTGCGAGCAGCGGGCTGCACAGCAACGGATTTTCGCTTGCGCGCAAGGTTTTATTTGAAAAAGCGGGGCTCACGGTGAAAGACCGGCTGCCGGAGCTCGGCGGCGCGGGCGCTTCCGCGGGTTTTGACTCGGACGTTTCTGCGGGCGCTGACTCTATGACGGTCGGGGACGTGCTGCTCACGCCGACGCGTATCTACACGAAACAGGTACGGGCCATCCTCGAACGCATTCAGCCAAAGGGTTTTGTCCATATCACGGGCGGCGGGTTTTTTGAAAACATCCCCCGTATCATGCCTGCCGGCCTTGGCGCGCGGATTCGGAAAGACGCTTGGGAACGGTCGGCAATCTTCGATGTCGTCGCGCGCCTTGGGGAAATCGACGAAAAGGAGATGTTCTCCACCTTCAATATGGGGATCGGGCTCATGGCCGTTGTGAACCCCGCGGAAGCAAATACAGCCATCGACGCGCTCGCGGCGGTAGGCGAGGACGCGCGTGTGATCGGCGAGGTGTCGCTGGGCTCGGGCGTGACGCTGTGGTAAATATTTCGGTCATGGTGTCCGGCGGCGGCACCAATCTTCAAGCGGTAATCGACGGGATTCGGGACGGGCGGATCGAAAACGCCCGGATCGGCCTTGTCCTTTCCGGCAATGCGGACGCCTATGCGCTCGAGCGGGCCGGGAAAGCCGGCGTCAAAACCGCCGTCGTCTGCAAGCGGGATTTTCCGGACGCGGAGGTCCGGGCGGATGAGATCCTCCGTGTGCTGAACGCCGCGGAAACCGATCTTGTCGTCATGGCGGGCTATATCAACATCCTGCATCCCCGCGTCTGCCGCGCGTTCGCGGGGCGTATCATCAACATCCATCCGGCGCTCCTGCCAAAGCATGGCGGCGAGGGATATTTCGGCATTCGCGTACACGAAGCGGTACTGCTCGCGGGCGACAGGGAAAGCGG
>JAITNA010000037.1 GCA_031290715.1 Eubacteriales Family XIII. Incertae Sedis bacterium
AAGCACCGCCGAATAGGAATTTGAAATTTCGAGAACTGTTTTTTCAATATCGCGTTTGATGTAGGCCAAGAATTTCACCTCCGTCTATTATTCGATTTCATCTTATTATAGACGAATAACGAAACTTTGCCAAGCGTTATTTATCTTCTTTTTGGGGGAAGCGCGAGGACCGCACGCGTGTTTCCCCGCTTGGCGGGCGGATTTGAATTGTCGGAAAATTGCGAAAGCGGGGGGCTTGAAACGATTGGTATTTGAACGTTTTTTGAGAAATAATGCGGTATTTTGCCTTGCTTTCAACTATGGACGCGCGTATACTTGTTTTATATGCGAATGGGCGCAGGAAGCCCATGCGGAAAACATGAAAGGAACAGAGGAGGAATCGGAATGTCATTGATGACAGGAGAACAATATGTCGAGAGCTTGCGGAAATTGGACACGCAGGTCTATATTTTCGGAAAGAAAGAGGTGAACTGGGTCGATCATCCGATCATTCGCCCATCTATCAACTGTGTCGCGATCACGTATGATCTGGCCTTGGACCCCGAACATGAGGAGCTCATGACGGCGACGTCCAACCTTACGGGCGGCAAGGTCAATCGGTTTTCCCATCTGCACCAGAGCACGGACGACCTGATTAAAAAGGTAAAAATGCAGCGGCTGCTCGGGCGGAAAACGGCGTCGTGCTTTCAGCGCTGCGTGGGGATGGACGCGTTCAATGCGGTATTCTCTGCGACTTATGATTGCGACAAGGCGCACGGTACCGATTATCATGAAAATTTCAGGAAGTTTCTGACCTACGTTCAGGAAAATGATTTGACGGTCGACGGGGCGATGACAGATCCCAAGGGCGACCGCGGCAAGGCGCAGGGCAAGCAGGCGGACCCGGATCTCTTTCTGCGCATTGTCGAAAAGCGTCCTGACGGCATTATTGTACGCGGGGCGAAGGCTCATCAGACCGGTTCGATCAATTCGCATTGGCATCTCATCATGCCGACACAGGCCATCGGCGAAGAGGACAAGCAGTACGCGGTCAGCTTTGCCTGCCCGTCCGACGCGCTGGGCCTGTTCATGGTCTACGGGCGTCAGTCCTGCGACACGCGGAAGCTCGAACCGGGCGCGGACGTTGATCTCGGCAACAAGAAATTCGGCGGTCAGGAGGCGCTCGTCGTCTTTGATAATGTATTCATTCCGAACGAATGCATCTTCCTCTGCGAGGAGTACGAATTTGCGGCTGTGCTTGTTGAGCGCTTCGCGGGCTATCACCGCCAGTCGTACGGCGGTTGCAAGGTGGGCGTCGGCGATGTGATTATCGGGGCGGCGGCATTGGCGGCCGACTACAACGGCGCGGCGAAGGCTTCGCACGTCAAGGACAAGCTGATCGAGATGACGCATTTGAACGAAACGCTGTACAGCTGCGGCATCGCCTGTTCCTGCGAGGGCTACTGCACGGAAGCGGGCAACTATCAGATCGACCTCCTGCTCGCCAATGTCTGCAAGCAGAATGTAACGCGTTTCCCTTATGAGATTGTGCGGCTCGCGGAGGATATCGCGGGCGGGCTCATGGTGACCATGCCGTCCGAACTCGATTTCAAATCCGACCTCAAGGTGCCGACCCAATCGGATTTGACGCTCGGCGAGTGGTGCAACAAGTTCTTCAAGGGCACGCCGGATGTCACGACGGAAAATCGTATGCGTATCCTGCGCTTCCTTGAGAATATCTGCCTAGGCGCTTCCGCGGTCGGATACCGCACGGAGTCGATGCACGGGGCCGGTTCTCCGCAGGCGCAACGGATCATGATCGCGCGCCAGGGGGATTTCGCGGCGAAGAAGCAATTGGCGAAGGATATCGCCGGCATTCGGGATTAGCCGGCCGCGGCAAGGGGCTGTGGTCGTTGGGATCAAGTATTGCGGCGGTTGCCGCGCGGCTTTCCGCCAAAGGGAAGAAGCGGAAGCGGCGGTTCGCGCGGCTGAGTCGTTTGCGGCGGATGTGCGGTTTGTTCCCGCCGAGGAGGGCGGTGTCTACGACGCGTTGCTTATCGTCTGCGGCTGCCGGACGAGCTGCCC
Source organism: Eubacteriales Family XIII. Incertae Sedis bacterium (assembly GCA_031290715.1). Classification (GTDB taxonomy): domain Bacteria; phylum Bacillota; class Clostridia; order Peptostreptococcales; family Anaerovoracaceae; genus JAITNA01. The sequence goes on from JAITNA010000037.1 coordinate 2,065, forward strand.
GGATTTGAGCCCGTATCAATACCCGGGCAAGGCTGTGTATCTGAACGAGGAAGGCGGCGCCATGGAAGCCGCAAAAGAGTTATTCAATCATATCACGGCAGGAAGGGAGAACGGGATTGAACACGGAAGAACGATACGCGGGCAAATTGGTCACGGCGGAGGAAGCGATTTCCCGAATCCATAAGTCGGCGAACGTCTGGCTGCACCACGCGGTCATGGAGCCGAAAGCGCTCGTGCGGGCTCTCGTGCGGGAGCGCGAACGATTTGAACGGCTGCGCGTGTTTCATATGGTCAGACTCGGCGGCGTCGATATCACAGAGCCCGGCTATGAGCCGTATTTCATCGATAATCCGCTGTTTTCGGGGGCAAATTCGAGAGCCGCCCTTGCGGAGGGGCGCGCAGATTTCACGCCCTGCTTTTTTTATGAGGTGCCGGGTTTAATCCGCAGCGGGCGGACGCCCTGCGACGCGGCGCTCGTGCAGGTAGGCCCGCCTGACGCGCATGGATATTGCAGTCTTGGCGCGAGCGTTGATTACGCCGTACAGATGATTCGTTCCGCAAGTCTTGTGATCGCGCAGGTCAACAGGAACGCCCCCCGCACGCTCGGCGATTGTTTTGTGCATATTTCCGAATTTGATCATATCGTGGAAGCCGACGAGGAGCTTTATGAGATCACGCCGCCCGCCATCGGGGATACGGAGAAAGCGATCGGCAGCAACTGCGCCGATCTGATTGAGGACGGCGACACGCTGCAGCTCGGCATCGGCGGGATTCCGGACGCGGTGATGCTTTTTCTGGAACACAAAAAGGACCTGGGCATCCACTCCGAAATGATTTCGGACGGAACGCTGGCGTTATTTGAAAAGGGCGTAATCAATAATTCCATGAAGTCCGAGAACAGGGGAAAGATGACGGTGACTTTTCTCATGGGGACGAAGCGTCTTTACGAGTTCGCGCACGACAATCCGGCCGTTGATATGCGGCCTGTCGACTATGTTAACCACCCCGCGGCGATCATGCGGCAATACAAACCGGCGGCGGTCAACTCCGCGATTGAGGTTGACCTGCAGGGTCAGGTCGTCGCGGAAGCGATGGGGCTGCGGCAATTTTCCGGGACGGGCGGGCAGGTTGATTTTGTGCGCGGCTGCGCGATGGCCGACGGGGGGAAAGCGATTATCGCCATGCCGTCCGTGACGGTCAAGAAGGACGGGACGATGCTGTCCAAGATCGTGCCTTTTCTGACACAGGGGGCGCCGGTCACGACGTCGAGAACCGACGTGGACTATGTGGTAACGGAGCAGGGCGTCTGTGCGCTCAAGGGAAAATCATTGCGCCGGCGGGCGGAAGCGCTGATCTCGGTCGCACATCCCGCGTTCCGTGATGAATTATTATTTGAATTTAAAAAGCGGTTTATTTAAACAAGGAGGAAGGACTTATGCAAGCGCTCAGAATTGTACCGACGATACTATATTATGACAAAGTTGCGGATTTTCACGCGGAATATCAAATCGGGGAACGGGATTTGCTCGTGACGAACGAGTGGCTCTACATGCCCTACGTGGCGCCGCTCGGGGTCAAAACGAATGTGATTTATCAGGAGAAATTCGGCGCCGGCGAGCCGTCAAACGAAATGATTGACGCGATCGCGGCCGAGGCGGGGCAATACGAATATGACCGCATCATCGGCTTTGGCGGCGGGACGATTCTCGACATCTGCAAGGTGCTGTCGCTTGAATTGCCGGAGCAATCCGTTGATTTGTTTATGGGCAAGGCGGCGCCGAAGAAGCTGAAAAAGCTCATCTTGATCCCGACGACTTGCGGGACGGGCTCGGAGGTGACGAACGTCGCCATCGCGGAAATCAAAAGCCTGCATATCAAGAAAGGGATCGCGGCAGAGGAAACGTATGCGGATATCGCGGCGCTCATTCCCGAAACGATGCAGGGATTGCCCTATCAGGTTTTCGTGACATCCTCGGTCGACGCGTTGATCCACGCGATCGAGAGTTTTCTCTCGCCGAAAGCGACGATGTTCACGGATATGTTTTCCAAGGAAGCGATTTGGCTGATCATGAACGGCTACAAAGCGATCGCGGAAAACGGCGAGGACGAACGGCTGAAATACATGAAGGATTTTGTGGCCGCGTCCAACTACGCGGGGATCGCGTTCGGGAACGCGGGGGTTGCGGCGGTGCACGCGCTGTCCTATTCGATCGGCGGGGCGTTCCATGTGCCGCACGGGGAAGCGAACTATCAATTCTTTGCGGAGGTCATGAAGAAGTACGCCGAAAAGGACCCGGAAGGCAAGATCAAACAACTCACGGTAATTCTGGCAAGCGTGCTCGATATGCCCGCGGACGAGGATGTCTACGGGGCTTTCGACGCTTTCCTCGGGAAGCTGATCGAGAAAAAGCCGCTGCGCGCGTACGGGATGACCGCGGCGCAGATCGACGAGTTCACGGTGTCCACGGTGGAAAATCAGCAGCGCCTGCTTGCGAATAATTATGTATTTTTGAATGATGAGGAAATCCGGGGGATTTTTGCGGCACTGTATTGAGATCGTGTAATGTAATGTGATGTGATGTGATAATGTAAGGGCCGCTGCTTGGGGCATTCCCTGCGGGGATTGTTTCCGGGATTCGGCGATTTGGCAAATATAGGCGGCGGGGGCTCGGAGCGTCCGCCGTTTTTTCAGTTAAGGAAACGCTGATTAATCCGAGGCGCATGCCTTTGCCGCGTATATTGCCGCACTTCTTCGGCAAAAAGCCTCACAATACCACCAGTATTGTTGCGTT
>JAITNA010000144.1 GCA_031290715.1 Eubacteriales Family XIII. Incertae Sedis bacterium
GATTATTTTGGTTGCTGTAATTGCAGCGTCAGTGACAGTTGCGTTTAAGTACAAATCGTATCTTGAGGGGAAGGAAGCATATATTGCTAAAGAAGAAACCGTCATTGAAAAATACTAAAGGAGAATCGCTCCCAAATATCGTGAACAATACTCATCGCCAATTGTTGATCCCGGCCATTCATGTTCAAAAATTCCTGCAAGAATATTTGATGCTCATTCGGACTTCCCGAATCGTTTTCCCGACAGTAATCAATCAGGAGAGAATATTGAATAAAAACCACCCCCCCCCGCTAATACCCAAGCAAGCGGTCGGCGATTTTGTTGAAATTGCGCTCTATATAATTTCCCCTTTGGCAGACGATCGGGATCCCTTTGTTTGCGGAGAGGTGGATCGCGTCGTCCTGCTGAATGACCCCGAGCAGCGGGATTTTCATAATGCCCGTGATCCGCTCGACGCTCGGCAGCGAGCCCGTACTCATGAAGTATTTGTTCACCTTGTTGACGACGTAGACGCGCCGGCCGACCCCCCGCGCGCGCAGCGTTTGGTCGATCATGTCCGCGTCGCGCAGCGCCACAAATTCGGGCGTCGTCACGATCACCGCGACATCGGCCGACAAAGACGCCAACTTGTGTTCGGCCGTCACGCCGGCCGGCCCGTCGACGATCACCATGTCGAATTTTTCTTTCAAAGCCTTGTAAAATTCCCGGATCTGATCCTCGGATGCCGTGAATTTGTCCCGGCGCTGTGTCGTCGCGAGCAGCCAGACAGCCTGAAAGCGTTTGTCCCGCACGAGCGCTTTCTCAATGGTCACGACCCCGTTGAGCACATCCGCCGTGTCAAACACCACATTATTTTCAAGGCCCAAATAGATATCGAGGTTTCTCAGCCCGATGTTCATATCCACGAAAGCGATCCGCAGGCCGCGCTCCCCGTAGACCGCCCCGAGATTTGCGGCGAACACGGATTTGCCGACGCCGCCTTTCCCCGAAGATACGAAGATCAACTTCCCCATCAGGCCGTCCCTCCGAGATATTTCCGATCCCTTTTGTGCCGGATGATCGTCCGCACAAGCAGCAGATGAAGGATACACACAATCACAGCATGGCTGATCAAAAGCCCCGGCAGCGCGCCAACGGCATGGTCGATCTTGACCGGGCTGCCCGTGAGATGATACGCGAACCAGACCGCAAAGACGTTGATCGGCGTCGCGATGAGCGCCATGAGAATATCGGGGAGGACCCTTTCGCGATTGAACAGCCGCCGGAAAATCAGGGGCGGGATACCGGCGGCGACAAAAGTGATCGTCTGAATGCCGAAGAGCGTCTGCGTCGACAGGTCGAGCAGCAAGCCGAATACAATCCCCAAAATCAGGCCGTAGCTTTCGTCATAAAGAAAGCTGAAAACCACGACAAGGCAGAGCAGGAGATTGGGGGATACGCCCCGGATACTCACGCCGCCGAGGATCGTGGTTTGAATGAGGAAAGCGATGAAAAAGAGAATTGCCGCTTTGTAATATCGCATTTTTCTCATAACAGCAACGCCACCTTTTTGATCCCTTTGAAATATACCGCGGGCTGAATTTTGACCGCCAGCAGCGCGTTTTCGTCCGTATGTTTCGCTTCGATCACCGTACCGATCACGATACCGGCCGGGTACACGCCCCCGATCCCCGACGTGATGAGCTGATCGCCTTCTTTGACCTTCGCTTCATCGTCAAGCATTACGCCCGTCAGCCCGCCGTCGCCGTCACCGCTGCAAACGCCCAGAAAGCCCGGATTGTCCGCAAGCTGAAAACCGATTTTGTTGTTTTCGTCGATGATGGCGACGACTTTCGAGGAGCCTTTCGCGGTTTCAAATACGCGTCCGATCAACCCGTCGCCGTTCACGACGACGGTATCCCGCCCTGCGCCGGCTTCCTCCCCGACGTCGATCGTCAGGATGTTGAACATATCCGAACCCTCAAACGCCAGTACGTTCGCCGCCTTGAGCGTATACTCGCCGCGCAAGGCGTCCGTACCGAGCGCGTCCTGCAAATTCCGCAATTCCTCCAGTTCCGTTTCGTCCAAACGGTATTTGATGAGCTCATCCTGCAGACGGCTCACTTTTTCTTTCAGTTCTTCGTTTTCGCGGAGGATGTCCTCATCCGTGAAAGCGTTCGTGACCCGCTCCCGAACCCAAACGGCCGCCGCCGCAAAAGGCTTTTGCACAGCGGAAATCACACTTCTCGCCGCGCCGCCCGCCGGATTGTCATATTCGCTGAGCCGCCAGGAAGCAAAAATAAAGATCAGCAGCAGGACAATGGCCGCCGCCGCGATGGTAAATTTGGGGCGTTCCCAAAACCATTTCATATCTTATCTCTTATTGTAACTTGCATAGCGCTCAAGCTTGTCGATATTTGACAGGCTTGTGCCCGTGCCCTCCGCGACGGCTTCGAGCGCGTTGGCCGCGACCACCGCCCCAATGCCGGTTTCCTGTTCGATGAGCCGGTCGAGCCCGCGAATCAGCGCGCCGCCGCCCGTCAGCACAATGCCCTCCTGCGCGATATCCGCCGCGATAGCCGGCGGCGCGTTTTCGAGCGTCTGCTTGATCCCGTCGATGATGATTTCGACGGACTCCTCCATGGCGTCGTAGATTTCGGCGGGCGTCAGCGCGTAGGTCCGCGGGAGCCCCGTGACGATATCCCGGCCGCTCGCGGAATACTGCGCGGTTTTGAAAAAATCATCTTCCGGGTCTATGAGGGCGCAGCCCAAATGGATTTTCAGCTCCTCGGCCATGCTGTCCCCGATAATCAGTTCAAAATTCTTGCGCACGTATGCGACGATCGCTTCATTGAGTTTGTCGCCCGCGTGACGCAGCGAGGTACTCGTCACAATGCCTTCCAACGCAATGATGGCGATGTCCGACGTCCCGCCGCCGATATCGGCGACCATACAGCCCGTCGGCCCGTCGATGGGCAGCCCGCAGCCGATCGCGGCCGCCATGGGCTCGTCGAGAATGAACACATCCTTCGCGCCCATCTGCCGCACGACCTCCTCGACCGCGCGTTTCTCGACCTCCGTCACGCCGGACGGGACGCCGATCACGATACGAATCCGCGAAAACCGCGAAACGCTGTCCAAGACCTTTGTCAAAAACTCCCGCAGCATTTCGGCCGTCATTTCAAAGTTGGAAATCACGCCGTCCTGAAGCGGCCGGATGACGCGGATGTGCTTGGGGGCCTTCCCGATCATCTTCTTGGCTTCCTCGCCCACCGCCAGAATGCGTTTCGCGTGCGTGTCGACCGAGATCACACTGGGTTGGTTGAGCACAATGCCTTTGCCCTTCACATAGACCAATGTGTTGGCCGTCCCAAGGTCAATGCCGATATCCTTTTTGCCGAAATAGAAAAGCATGTGTTATTTCCTCGCTATGATTCTATATGATTCTATACCGCCGCGGGGCGGGAGCTTACATCTTACATCAGTTTCTTGTTCTTCATGCTCGTGTGCCGGCCCTTTCCGATAATAATGTGGTCGATTACCTCAATACCAAGAAGGGCGCCCGCTTCGCAAAGCCGTTTTGTAATCATCACGTCGCTCTCGCTCGGCTCGGGATTGCCGCTCGGATGATTGTGTACGAGGATGATGCTGCCCGCGCCGCGTTTGACGGCCGGACGGAACACATCCCTCGGATCCGCAATGGAACTGCTGATCCCGCCGCGCGTGATGAGCTCTTTCCCGATCACTTCGTTTCTCGCATTGAGGAGCAGGGTGATCAGGCATTCCTGCTTCTCCGCGCCGAGCTCCGCCATATACATCGCCGCAACGTCGGCCGGACAGCCAATGTGCGTTCTTGCGGACGCGTCCGCGGCAGAGATTCGCATTCCGATCTCCGCGGCCGCGAGCAGCCGGCAAGCCGTCGCTTCCCCGATCCCTTTCACAAGGATCAGCTCTTCCGGAGAAGCCGATAGCAGCGAATGCAGCCCGTTTTCCATCGCCGCGAGTACCCTCGAAGCCAGTACGATCGCACTGTCGTCCCGCGTTCCGGAACCGATGAGCAGCGCGAGCAATTCCGTATTGGACAGGCTTTTCCCGCCCTGCCCAAGCATTTTTTCCCTTGGCCTTTCGGCCGCGGGCAGTTCTCTAATCATTGGCATGACCGCCTCCTTTTCCGGGAAACCGCGCTTCCGCGTACTTCCCCTGCCTTTGGAAACGATCCTTTCGCAAACCAACTTTACAAATTATACCATATTCAAAACGTTTCGCCAAGCGCCGGCGATCCCTGCGGCGACGGCGACATCCGGGCGATCACACAGGCGAGTACCTCTTCAATCCCCATATCGTCCGTGAAGATTTCGATGGCATCGTCCGTTTTGACAAGCGGATTGACCGCGCGGTGGGAATCGTTGAAATCGCGTTTTTCAATGTCCGCAAGGACATCCGCGTATCGCGCGTCCACCCCTTTTCCGAGCATTTCCAGATGTCTGCGGCCCGCCCTTACCTGCGGCGAAGCCGTGATGAAAAATTTGAAACGCGCATTCGGAAACACATTGCTGCCGATGTCCCGGCCGTCCATGATCACGCTTTTTTTCGCGCCCATGTCCCGCTGCAGCGCGACGAGCTTGGCGCGCACGACCGGAAGCGCTGAACACTTTGAAGCCATCATCGTGACCTCCGGCGTCCGGATCAGCCCGGAAACATCCTCCCCGTCAAGCAGCGTACTCCCGCCGTCGAGATCAACGACCGTTTCCGATAGCATCGCGTTCAGCGGAGCAAGCGCAAGCGAAAGCGCCGCGCCGCCCGCCCCGGAGCCCGCGTCAGAATCCGCATCCGCGCCCAAACCCGCGCCGCCCTCCGGCAGCGCGATCCCATTTCGCAGAATCTTCAGCGCGACAGCCCGGTACATCGCGCCCGTATCGATATAGTCGATGCCGAGCGCCCCGGCCGCCGCTTTCGCGATCGTACTCTTGCCCGCGCCCGATGGCCCGTCGATCGCCACCACGAAATGCGGCAGCGCACGGATGGCGTCCGCGTCAGAAATCCGATCGCGCCGCCCGTCCGAAGCGGCTCCGTTCACGCTCAAGGCTTTTCCGCTTTCCGGCCGGGTTTCCTGCCCTTGCCGCTGTCCGAAAGCAGCTTCTCAATCTCGTTGCGAAAACTCTCGGCATCCGTAAACTGGCGGTACACAGACGCGAACCGCACATACGCGACATCATCGATCGTACGCAAGTGCTCCATTACATATTCGCCGATCAGCGAACTGTCCATTTCTTTCAGCATGAGATTGGAGAGCCTTTTTTCAACGTCGGAAACGATCTTCTCAATATCGTCCATCGGCACGGGCCGCTTTTCGCAAGCCCGAATAATACCGCTCATCACCTTTGAACGGTCAAAAGTCTGGCGGCTGCCGTCCTTCTTGACCACGATCAGCGGAATCTCCTCGATCTTTTCGTAAGTCGTGAACCGGCGGCCGCACTCCTCGCATTCGCGCCGGCGCCGAATCGCCTGCCCCTCGTCCGTCGGGCGGCTGTCGACGACCTTCGTATCCGGATTGTCACAAAACGGGCATTTCATAATATCCCACCTGTCATTTCACGACCGCTCATTTTGCGACCGCTCATTTCGCGACCGCGCTTCATTTCACGACCGCGCTTTTGGCGACCGCGCTTTTGGCGGTATCGCAAAGCTGCGCAAACCCGGCCGCGTCATTCACCGCCATCTCGGAAAGCATCTTGCGGTTGATCACGATCCCCGACTTCCTCAGCCCGTCCATGAGCCTGCTGTAAGACAGCCCGTTGATCCGCGCCCCCGCGTTGATCCGCGCGATCCACAGGCGCCGATAATCCCTCTTCTTCCGCTTCCTGCCCACATAAGCCGACGCGAGCGAGCGCATCACCGCCGGGTTCGCCGCGCGGAACACCTTGCTCTTCTGCCC